>DATLHN010000485.1:0-4041 GCA_035539875.1 Armatimonadaceae bacterium | reverse complement strand
CGAGCAGAAGGGCGTGCTCGCGCCGGACACGCCGAGGGTGGCGGGGTCGTAGCAGCCGCCCGCGCCGCCGTTCCACGAGCGGTGCGGGAACGTCTCCTCGTAGTCCTGGACGTACATCATGGTCGCCGTGCCGATCTGCTTCAGGTTCGACAGGCAGGACGCCTGCCGCGCCTTGTCCCGCGCCTGCGCGAACACGGGGAACAGGATCGCCGCCAGGATCGCGATGATGGCGATGACGACGAGCAGCTCGATGAGCGTAAACGCGGAGCGTTTACCCGGCGTGAAAGCACGCTTCGGGGCGGTGGCGGTGGTCGTGGTGTTCTGTCGGTTCATGAGAGCCTCCTCGTAAGGCCGCTTGCGGTGCGGCGGGACTGGGTTTTCGTGACGGTTCAAAGTGTGTCGGCGGTGATGGCGTCGGGCGCGGGGCCGGTGGACTCGCGCGGGATGATCTCCGGCGGGAGGCGCACCGAGCGCGGCTTTTGCGACGGGTTTCGGAGCAGGTCCTGGAGCAGGTGAACCCCCAGGGTGCCCAGGATCGGGCTCGGCGTCCGCACCGTGGTCAGCGTGGGCCGGAAGTAGGCGGCCAGGCTGCCCGCGTCGTTGAAGCCGATCACGGAGACGTCGCGCGGGACGGACAGTTCCATCTCCTCGAGCGCGCGGATGGCGACCGTCGCCATCTCGTCGTGGACGGCGAAGACGGCCGTCGGGATCTCGCGGGCGTCGCCCCGGAACAGCGGTTCGAGCAGCGCGCGCATGGTCGCGACCGAGCGGCGCTCGCCGCCGTCGAGGCGTAGGAGGTCGCGGTTGACGACCTGCCAGTCGTCGCGCCACGCCCCGCCGAGCGCCTTCCAGCGGTCGCGGAACGCCGCCGAGCGCAGGTGGTCGACCCCTTCGGTCGGCGGCGCGTCGCCGCAGGTCGCCGGGTTGCCGAGGGTGACGACCGCCGCGCGCCGGTGCCCGAGGCCCCACAGGTACTCCGCCACCCGGCGTCCCGCGGCGGCGTTGTCCACGGACACCTGGCAGAAGTCGCCGCCCGCGTCCGCCCCGGTCTCGCCGATCATCGCCACCGGCATGTCGCCGATCCCCTCCAGGACGGCGGAGCCGAGGTGGATCGCGCCGACGATGCTCCCCTGCTCCCAATGGGCGCGCGCCCGCTCGATGCGCCGATGTCGGTCGGCGTCCGCGATCAGGACGGGGGCCATGTCTCCGACGCTGAGGTTGGTCTCGACGGCCTGGAGCAAGTCGGAAAGGAGCGGGTTGTCGATGGGCCGCGACAGGACGGCGACCAGGCCGGAGGTCACCGCGGCGCGGCTGCCGCGCGGCGCGCGCTCCGGCGGCTGCGCTTGCGGGGCGCGGTCGGCGACGAAGGTCCCGCTGCCCTGGCGGCGGACGATCCACCCGGCGCGGCTCAGGTCGTCGAGCGAGCGCAGGACGGTCGTGTCGGAGACGCGGAACCGGCGCATCAGCTCGTCCTGCGTCGGCAGGCGGTCGCCCGGGTCCATGCGCGCGACCATGTCGCGCAGCGTCTCGGTGAGCTGGTGGTGCTTGGTCCGCCGACGCGGCGCGGCCTGAGGCTGCGCCGGGCGCGGGGGCGTCGCCGTCGCGAGGGGTCGGTCGGATTCGGGTCTGGCTGTTTCGAGGCGCATAAGGTGTTTCGGCCAGGTCTTTGGCCATGATTCAATCGACACAATACCATATTCATGGCCATAACTTCAAGACGGCGGCGGAATATGGCCATAAAAGGTCCCGGTCCACCCGTTCTTTTCCGCGTTCCAGAGGCAAAACGACAGTCGTTTGCGCGCTGTCAAAATAATCCCGCCCGGCACCCGCCCGGCGCAGAACATTCCCCCGCGTACCGTCGTCTCGCAGGTATCGGACGCGCACCGCCCGCACGCTTCGCGGGCGTTCCCCCCAGCCGCACTCGCGCGCGCCCGGTACGGCATTCCTTCAGGAGGAGCCCCCGCAGCACGGACGCGGGGGCGTGCTGCGCTTATGAAACACCGTTCGTTTCCGCGACTCCGCCGCCGGGCCTGCTCTCCTCTCCTGCCCGCGACGGCGGCTCTGACCCTCGCCCTGACCCTCCCGCTCGGCTTCCTCGCCGGTTGCGGCGGCGGCGGCGGGAGCGGCTCCCCGACCGGCGTCGGGACGCCCGGCGCGGCCGAGACGCGGCGGGTGGCGGTCGAAGTGTCCTGGCCCGAGCGCGGACGCGCCGCCGAGGCCGTCAGCGCCCCCGACTCCGCCCTGTCGCTGCGCGTCGTCCTCAAGGGGGCGATGCCCGACGGCACCGACCTCGCCTTCACCGTCAACCGCGGCGACAACCCCGCCGCCTTCCGCCAGAGCTACGTCTCGCCCGCGGCGGCGCGGGTCGGCGAGTGGAACCTGGAAGTCCACTGCCACGCCGCGCCGGACGGCGGCGGCGAGGAGGTGGGCCTCGCCAACGCCCTCGCCCGCGTCGAGGCGCGCGCGGGCGACAACGGCGTGTCGTCCGCCGTGCTCGCCCGCCTGGAGATGCGCGCCCGCATCGTGCGCGTCGTGGTCCAGCCGGGGCAGAGCGTGACCGCAGGCGGGCCGCGCGCCGAGCTGCGCTTCACCTGCTACGACGCCGAGGGGCGGATCGTGCCGGTGTCCCACGGCAGCGCGCTGTTCGAGGTGGTCGAGGGGGCCGACTTCCTGCGGGTCGTGGAGCGCCACCTGGTCGAGGGCGTCGCGCCGGGGACCGCCCGGGTGCGCGTGCGGGTCGGCGACGCCGTCAGCGAGCCGGAGGCGGTCCGGGTCCTCGCCCCGGCGTCGGACGTGCGCGTGACGATCCGGCCCGAGCGGCTGGAGCTGTTCACCGGGCAGAGCGAGACGTTCGCCGCCACGGTCACCGGGACCGACAACCAGGCGGTGACGTGGTCGGTGCGCGAGGGTTCGCCCGCGGGCGGCACGATCACCGACGGCGGGCGCTACACCGCGCCCGAGACTCCCGGCGAGTACCACGTCGTCGCCACCAGCGTCGCCGACCCGACGAAGTCGGCGACCGCGGTCGTGATCGTGAAGCGGCGCGAGACGACCGGCGAGGGCCGGGTCCGCAAGGTGACGCTCGCGACCAACGACCTGGTCTGGGACCCGATCACCCGCCGCATATGGGCCAGCGTCCCCGACCGGGCGGGCGAGGCGCGCGGCGGCAGCGTCACCGCCATCGACCCCGAGACGGGCGCTATCGGCGACTCGTTCCGCGTCGGCTCGAACCCGAACAAGCTGGCGCGCGCACGCGGCGGCGGCGACTCGCGCGCGCTCTGGGTGGGCGTGGACGGCGAGCGGGCGCTGCGCCGCTTCGACCTCGGCAGCCGCACGTCCGGGCCGTTGTATTCGCTCGGGCGGGAGGAGGGCCGGGGCAGCTTCGTCGCCGAGGACATCGAGGTGATGCCCGGGTCGCCCGAGAGCGTCGCGGTCGCGCGGCGCAACCTGGAGCGGTCGCCGCGTCACGAGGGCGTCGCGATCTACGACAACGGCGCTCCCCGCTCGCTCAAGACGCCGGGCTTCGTGCCCGGGAGCAACGCGCTGGCGTTCGGCGCGGCGGCCGGGAAGCTCTACGGCATCGACAACGAGACCCCCGAATTCGGCTACCGGCGCATGGAGGTCGGCGCGCAGGGCGTGCAGATCGTCAGCACGCATGGCGACGTCTTCGCGGGCCTGGGCGCGGACATCGCGTTCGACGACGGGCGTCTCTACCACACGTCGGGCAGGGTCATCTCGCCGGACACCCGCGCCGTGCTCGGCACGTTCCCCGAGATCGGCGAGGGCGCGCTGGTGCTGCCGGACTCGGCGCGCGGCTACGTCTACTTCCTCACCGGCGCGGGCCAGACGAAGCGCCTGCGCATCTTCGACCGGAATACGTACCAGCAGGTGGGGAGCATCGAGGTTGCGGGCGTCCTCGGCCGTCCGACGAGCCTGATCCGCTGGGGCGACGCGGGCGTCGCCTTCCGCACCAACGAGGACCAGGTCTTCCTCATCCGCCCCGTCACGCCTTAGCACGAGAGGCGAGGGGAGAGAACACCG
>DATLHN010000484.1:0-2080 GCA_035539875.1 Armatimonadaceae bacterium | reverse complement strand
AGTATGCCGTATAAGCGCACGCGTAGGACAGAGTTGGTTCGGAATATGTGGTACGCGCCGTGGAATCGGGCGGGAAAACAGACCACTGGAAGGCGAACGGCCACCCCCTTAGGGCTTCTTCGCCCACGAAAACATGTTGTTAATATCCCGTTCAACGTCGTGCGGGTATCCAGGATGACCGACGAACATCAATGCCTTGGTCTCCGAGAATGGAACATTCAGGATTTCGGCGAACAAAGTGCGCAGTGTGGGAATATCGGCACCGCTTTCAACGCAATAGTTGACGATATCAAGTGGCCGCGTTCCTGCGTCTATCATGGCACGAACTTTGTCCGATAGGGGCGCTCGATCCATATAGTTTGATCCCTATTGCGTTGAGTAGCGTTCCTGTTATTGCCATATACCGGCTTCGGCCCCTATCTGAGCAAGGCGACGGCGCGTGCCGTGCGCAACCCTCAACGCGAGTGATATCGCATCGGGAACAGGCAATAGCGTTAGCGGGCAGTGGGTTGCACGAACCGAAGCGTTGGTCAGGTGTTGGACGACGGTTACGACGGCGCGACAGAAGCGATGACGAGGCCGCAGAACGCGCACTCCGACGCGGCGGGGTCGAACGCGACCCGGCAGTTCGGGCAGAGGGGGCGCGGCGGCGTGACGGGGTCCGGCGTCGGGTCCTCTGCGTCCACGAAGTCGATCAGGGACTCGCCACACTGAGGGCAGTAAAACGCGTCGGACGGGGCCTCCGCGCCGCAGGAAGCGCACGTGAAGGTCTCGGACGGCAGGGCGGCATCGGGCACGGCGGAAGTCCTCCCTTCCTCGGACACGACCATTATACTGCGACGCGCGGCGGGCGCGCGGTAGAATCAGGCGGGAGAGACATGCCACTTCGAACCGTGCGCGCCACGCGCTACGTCACGCCGCTCCGCGAGGGCGGCTCCATGCCCGCGGTCATCGAGGCCGACGACGACGGGATGTACGTCCTCAAGTTCCGCGGCGCGGGCCAGGGGCTCAAGGCGCTCATCGCCGAGGTCGTCGCCGGGGAGATAGCGCGCGCGGCCGGGCTGCCCATCCCCGAGATCGTGCTGGTCGAACTGGACCCCGACATGGCCCGCACCGAGCCGGACCCCGAGATTCAGCACCTGATCCGCGCCAGCGCGGGCCTCAATCTCGCGCTCGACTACCTGCCCGGCTCGGTCGCGTTCGACCCCGTGGTGGAGCAGCCGGACGGCCGCCTCGCCTCGAAGGTCGCCTGGTTCGACGCGTACGTCAGCAACGTGGACCGCACCGCGCGCAACACGAACCTGCTCATCTGGCACCGCAAGCTCTGGCTCATCGACCACGGGGCCGCGCTCTACTTCCACCACGCGGTGAGCGGGCCGGACGAGTACGCCGGGCGCAGCCGGGACCGGTTCGCCATGATCAAGCACCACGTCCTGCTCCCGTTCGCCGACGCCCTGCCCGAGGCCGACGCCGAGATGGCGGCGTGGCTCGCCGCGCCCGGCCTGATCGAGAACATCGTCGGCCTCGTCCCCGAGGAGTGGCTGGCCGCCGACGCCGCCGCGTCCGGCGCGGAACCCGACCCCGCCCGGCGGCGCGCGGCCTACGCCGACTACCTGACGCAGCGACTGGAGGCCCCGCGCGCCTTCGCGGAGGAGGCGATCCGTGCCCGAACCGTCTGAACCGGTACGCGAGGTGGAGCCCGACGCCTACGACTACGCGGTCATCCGGGTCGTGCCCCGGGTCGAGCGCGAGGAGTTCGTCAACGTCGGCGTGATCGTCTCCTGCCCGTCCCGCCGCTTCCTGGAGGCGCGCGTCGAGCTGGACGAGCGCCAGACCACCGCGCTTTTCGCGCTCGACCCCAACCTGGACTTCGACGCGGTGCGCGCGCACCTGGCGAGCATCCCGGCGGTCTGCGCGGGCGGGAAGGGCGCGGGCCCGATCGGGGAGTTCTCGCAGCGCGAGCGTTTCCACTGGCTGGTCGCGCGCCGCAGCGCGGTGATCCAGACGTCGCCGGTCCACACCGGGCGCTGCTCCACCGACCCCGACGCCCTCCTGGAGCGCCTCCTGGACACGATGGTAC
>DATLHN010000483.1:0-2761 GCA_035539875.1 Armatimonadaceae bacterium | reverse complement strand
GACTGGAGCGCCTGAACCCTCGGTCGAGGCATGGTCAGGCCCCGGCATAGGTCAGAGTATTGCGGTGTTCGTGGGCACGTCTTCAGCAGGGGGATGGACGCCCAGCGGGTGCAGAGCGGTGCGAAGGTTCCGCAGCCCTTCCCGGTTCAACGCAAGCGCTTCGACGGTCGCACGCCCCGCGGCGGTGAGGCCGCGCACCTCGGTAAAATCCTCCGTCCACGCGAAGTGCTCCGACCAGAGATCGCGGCGCGGGTGAAAGAGCGCGGCCGTCTGTCCCGTTGCCGGGTCTGTGGCCTCGGTGAGAGCGCTCTTGAGGCCGTTGCAGCCCCGGCAGGCGTACGCGAGGTTGTCCGGATGGTCCGTACCTCCGGCATCGAGCGGCAGAACGTGCTCCACCTCGAAAGGGTCCGAGGAATAGTCATCTCGGTGGCGGCAGTATTCGCAGCAGCCGTCCGCGCGCCGCCGCACCGCCTCGCGGGCGCGCGCCGCAACGCGTCGGCGCGGCTGCGACCGCCCCTGCCTCACGAGCGACGGCTCAGGCCGAGTTGCCGGGCGACTTCCGCCACGGAGACGCCCCGCAGGGACGCCAGTGCCACCAGAAGGGGCACGCGGGCGGCTTCGAGAGACTCGATGGCGTTCGTCAGGCGCAGGAATTCGGCGCGCTCGCCCTCGGTGAGCGCACGCTGCTGGCTAAGGGCGTGCAGGCCCGCCCGCTGCTCGCGCAGGGCGAGCGGCACGGCCTCGGCAATGCGTCGCAGAAGGTCGGCTTCGGTGGCGGAGACGGTCGGGGCGTGGCGGCGCGCGCGAAGGGCGACCAGTCGGTCCACCAGCGCGTCGAACTCCGCGGGCGGCAGGCTCTGCGCCGCCTCCTCCAATCGGTCCGGGGTCAGGGGTATCGCGTCCGCGGCGGGAAGCATGGGTGTCTCGTGCTCCTGCCTCAGTATAGCACGGGACATCCCGAACGCGGATAGCTCCCCTCAGCGCGAGAAGGCGACAAGGACGAGGCCGCCGAGGATCACGAGCGCCCCGGCGATGCGCGGCGCGTCGCGCGGCTCGTTCAGGAACCGGATGCCGCCCAGCACCCCGAGCGCGACCGAGAACTGGCGCATCCCCGCGACGTACGCCACCCGGTCCGTCAGCGAATAGGCCCACAGGATCAGCAGGTACGCCCCGAAGATGGCCGCGCCGAGCGCGAACGTTTCGGCCCGGCCTGTCCGCACCGCCCGCGCGATGCTTCCCCGCGCCCGCCGCCCGCTCCCTTCCGCGACCCAGACGGCGAGGGGCAGGAAGAGAGACGAGGCGAGCCACTCCAGGCAGGCGTAGAGGAACGCCCCGCGCAGCCCCGGCGCGATCGGGGCGATCAGGCCCACCCCCACGGCGTCGGCCACCGTGTAGCCGCTGGAGGCGACCGCCGTCGCCACCGCCCACAGCGTGCCCGGCCCGGCGTACGCCGACCACGCGAACGGCTCCGCCCGCAGGCTCAGCGTCTTGCGGGGCAGCAGGAAACAGCCCGCGACCGCCAGCACGATGCCCAGCAGCGCCACCGGCGCGGGCCAGCGGTGCTGGATCAAGCCCGAAAGGGGGATCACGAACAGCGGGGCCGTGCGCGCGACCGGGTAGACCACGGACACGTCCCCGTTGCGGTACGCCAGCGACAGGCACGTGTAGTACGCCGCCTGACACGCCCCGGTGATCGCCAGGATCGGCCACAGCGCGGCGGGCGCGGCCCGGACCGTCTCCGCGCCGCCCAGCGCGAAGAAGAACGGCGCGGCGGGGATCAGGACGAAGACGCCCGCCGCCAGGAAGAAGGCGGGGCCGACTTCCCGGCGCTTTACCTGAAGGTTCCACCCGGCGTGGACGACGCAGGAGACGAGGACGAGCAGGACGACGCTCAGGGGCATGGGTTCTCGGCGGCCCAGGCGCTCCACCAGGCCGTGAAGCGCTCCCACTCGGCGCGCACGAGCGCGCGCTGCGTGGCGCTGAGTTCGTCGGAGGCGAGGAAGTGGCGCTCGTACTCGGGATTGCCTTCCAGGACCATCAGGTACTTGTAGTACAGCACCAGATCGGCCCCTTCGTCGAACGTCGAGAGTACGAGCAGCGCCTCTTCCAGTTCCCGGGCCTGCCGCCGGGCCGCGGGGTCGCCCGCCGCCGCGCGCTCGCACAGGCTCACGAGCCTCAGTACCGGGCCGGGCAGGGCGTTGCCGATGCCCGTGATCGCGCCGACCGCGCCGCAGCGGACGAAGCCGTGGTACACCTGCGTGTCCACGCCGACCATGAGCGCCAGGTCGGGGTCGCCGCTCGTGATGAACTCGGCGGCGTAGCTCAGCGCCTCCGCCCCGCCGAACTCTTTGAAACCCACAAGGTTGCGGTGTTCGCGCCGGAGCTGCGCGAACAGGTCGGCCCGGGTCTGGAAGCCGTAGTACGGGCTGTTGTAGATCACCGCCGGGAGGTCGCCCGCCGCCGTGAGGACCTCGGCGAAGTGCGCCTTCTGCGCGGACGGCGACGACCCGCGCGACAGGACGCGGGGGATCACCATCAGGCCCGCCGCGCCCGCCTCCCGCGCGTGGGCGGCGTGCTCCGCGGCGATGCGCGTGTTCTGCGCCCCGGTGCCCACCACGACGGGGACGCCCGCTTCGCAGAGCAGGCGGACGCCCCGCTGCCGCTGCTCGTCGGTCAGAAGGGGCCAGTCGCCCATCGAGCCGCAGTAGATCACGGCGCTCATCCCGGCCGCGATCAGCTCCTTGCCCTTGCGGACGAGGGC
>DATLHN010000482.1:0-17654 GCA_035539875.1 Armatimonadaceae bacterium | reverse complement strand
CTGCCCGAGTTCCGCGAGGAGCTCGGCGACCCGAACATCGGCCCCGGCGACCGCCCCGAAGACTAGGCACCAGCCGCCAGGACGAAGGGGCGTCAGGATGGGGAGAGCCCGTTGCCTTCCTTCTTCTTGGCGCCCCTGGCGTCTTGGCGGTTAAATCATCCTTGGCATGGAAACGTCGTCGCAGCCGCTGTCGCGTCTGGTAGTCCTGCGCGGGCTGCGCATCTCCATCTGGGAAGGAATCTGGGCGACGGTCTGGATGACGCTCACGACGGGCGCGTTCCAGATCGGGTTCGCGCGCTACCTCGGGTCGTCCGACTTTGTGCTCGGCCTGCTCGCCGGCATCCCGGCGGCGGCGGGCCTGCTCCAGGTCCCGGCGTCGCTGCTCGTCGAGCGGCGCGGGAAGCCGCGCAAGGGGTTCGTCAGCTTCTCCTCGCTGGCGGGTCGCCTTTGCTGGCTCCTCATCCTGTTCATCCCGTTCCTGCTGCCGCGGGCGCTCTGGATCCCGGCGTTCGTGCTCCTGCTGACCCTCTCGTCCGCGCTCCTGACCGTCGTCGTACCGCCGTGGACCGCGTGGATGAGCGACCTCGTGCCCGCCGACGGCCGGGGGCGCTACTTCGCGCGGCGCAGCATGCTCGCGGGCCTGGTCACGATGCTCGTGCCGATCCCGGCGGGCGCGTTCCTGGACCAGGCGGTGAAGTACGGGCGCTTCGACCCGCGCCTCGCCTTCGCCTTCCTGTTCGGCCTCGCCTGCCTCGCCGCGTTCGGCGCGTTCGAGCTGATCCGCCGCCAGCCGGAGCCGCCGGTCGCGCCGCGCGACCCGGACGCCGCCCCGGCGAACCCGTTCCGGCAGATCTCCGCGCCGCTCGCCGACGCGAACTTCCGCCGCTTCATCACCTACGCCGCCTTCATGGTCGTCGGGCAGACGTTCGCCGGGCAGTTCTTCACGGCGTGGCAGGTGGACGAACGCGCGCTCAACCTGCCCTACCTCGCCGTGCAGGTCCAGGGGGCGATCGCCGCGGGCGCGGCGCTGGCGGCGACCCCCGCCTGGGGCTACCTGGCCGACAAGTACGGATCGCGCCCGCTGCTGATGCTCGCGAACGTCGGGACGCTCGTCACGCCGCTGCTCTGGATATTCACCGTGCCGCGACCCGAGGCGATGCCGATGAACCTCGCCCTCATCCTGGTCATCAACGTCTTCTCCGGCGTTTCGTGGGCGGGGGTCGGGCTGGCGCAGTTCAACCTTCTGCTCGGGAGCGCGCCCGCGGCGTCCCGGGCGACCTACACGGCGGTCTTTTCGGCGATTACGGGCATCCTGGGCGGGATCGCCCCGGTCGTCGGCGGCGCGCTCATGGAGGCGCTGCGGTCGACCGCCATCCCCATCGGCTTCGTGGTCCTGAACAACTACAAGCTCCTGTTCCTCGGGACCGCGCTGCTGCGCGTCGGCGCGTGCCTGGCCCTGACGCGGGTGAGCGAGCCGGAGGGGCGATCCACGCGCTACGTCCTCGGCCAGCTCACGAGCGCGCGGCCCGTCTCTTCGTTCCTGAGGTTGCGCCAGCTCTCGCGCCCGGTCGGCGCGAGCGAGCGCGAGCGGGCCATCGAGCAGATCGCGGAGCTTCGCTCGCCGCTGGCGGTGGAGGAGCTGGTGGAGGCCCTCGACGACGTCTCCCTGCCGGTGCGCGAGAGCGCGGCGCGCGCGCTGGGCGAGATTCGCGACCCGCGGGCCATTCCCGCCCTCGCCGCCAAGCTGTCGGACCCGGCGGCGGCCGTCGGCGAGGAGGCCGCCGCCGCGCTCGGGGTCATCGGCGACGCGAAAGCCACGCCCGCCCTGGCGGCGGCGGCCTCGGGCGAGGACGCCGGGGTGCGCGTCGCCGCGCTGAAGGCGCTGGCCCGCATCGGCGACCCGGGCGCGCTCCCGGCGATCACGGACGCCCTGACCGTCGAGCACCCGACGGCGTGCGAGGCCGCGTGCGCCGCTCTCGCCGCGGTCGCGCCGCGCCTGTCGGTCGCCGAGGCGCGGCGCGCGACCGAGGAGTGTCTCTTTCCGCTGCTGCCGCCGGAGCGCGCCCCGCGCGGCATCCGGTTCGCCGCCGCCCGCGCCCTGGTCGCGCTCGCCGGGCCGGCGGCGACCCTGGACGCGACGCAGGCCATTCTGGAGGGGCTCCCCTGGGAGCCGGACGCGGCGGTCGCGGCGCAGATGGCGGCGGCGGCGGTGCGCTTCGGGACCGCCGCCGGGCGCGCCCCGGAGACGCTGACCGCCTCCCTGCTGGCCGTCCTGGACCGGCCCGACATGCGGGGGCTTGCCTACAAGCAGGCGCTCGAAGCCGTGGCGGAGACGGGACTGCCGGACGGGGCGTTCTACCGCTACCTGGGCCTTTCGGAGATGGCGCGGGACGAGGCCGCGACCCGCCTGGTCGAGGAGGCGCGGCGGAGCCTGAAGTCGCTGCGCCGCCCCCGGGGCGGGGAGGCCGACGAGGACGAAGACCTTAGCGGCGGCGGCGGCGGCGGCGACACGCTCGCCCGCGCACTGGAGGCGTACACGGAGGGGCGGTACGCGGCGGCCGTCCGCGCGACCGCGGAGGCGGCCGCGCGGCAGGTCGGCGGCGGCGCGCCCCGCGGCGGGAACCCCGGGCGGATCGCGGCGGCGGTCCTGGGCGCGCTCGCCCGGCGTCCCGACGACCGCGACGCCCGCCCGGAGGAGTTCCTGCTGGCCCTGCTGCTGCTCAGGCGCTCGGCGTCGGCGGCGTGACGCCGAGCAGGCCCGCCAGTTCGCCGAGGACCGCCCTCTCCGCGTCGTTGACCTTGACCCCGCCGAAGAGGCCGAGAAAGGCGCCCTCCTTGCCGGAGTTCGCGACCCTGTCCGCAACCTCGTAGAGGAACTGCTTGTACGCCACGGCCTCGGACGCCGGGATCGCCCCCGACGCCGCCTTCTCGGACGCGAGCGTGGCGGCGGCCTGGACGCGGGTCAGCGCGGTGGCGCGCGCCGCCGCGGGCTCGGTAGGCAGCGGCGGCAGGCTGCCCATCTGCTTGGCCTCGTCGTCGGAGATCGCCAGAAGACCGTTCACCAGGTCCGAGTTCGCGTTCGCCATGCCCTCGCGCAGACCGGCGAGCGTGCCGTACATTTCGCCCAGGGTCCCGCCCGGCGAGGCGGCGACCACGGCGGCGGCGGCCAGGGCCGGTCCTCCCAGAAGCGTCTTCCACTCGTCCGCGGAGAAGTTGTCCCGAATCGCCATTTTCATGACTCCTTTCGCCGACCCCGTTCGCGCGAGGTCGTGCGTGCGTCCCCTGATTATGGCACGGCGCGGCAGCAAAATGGGCGCCCAACGCGCCCGGCATCCATCACCGGCGCGGACGCCGCCGTGGTTCGGATGAGATCGCGCCGCTCCTGGGGTAGTATCTAAACTCGGGGGTGGACACTTCTCCTGGCACATTATTTGACGCCCGCCCGGTTTTCAAGATGATTAACCTGTGTATAATACATTGCCCTGGCTGTCCGGACCGTCGTCCGGACCGTCGCCCGAGCCATTCCGACCGCGTAGTCGGAGCAGTCGTCCCACCGCCTTCGTCCCGAGCATTCGCCTGAGTTCGCCGACGACCGACCGTACCGGAAACGCGATGCCTCCCTGCCACTTCTGTACCTACTTCGACAGGGGTTATCTGAGCAAGGGATTGGCGCTGCACCGCTCGCTGCTGCGCCACTGTCCGTCGTTCGTCCTCTGGGCGCTCTGTCTCGACGACGAGACGCACGACGTCCTCACCCGGCTCGCCCTGCCGTCGGTGCGGCCTATCGCGCTGTCCGAGCTGCTGGACGCCGACCCCGAGCTCCGGGCGGTCGCCTCGGAGCGCGAGCGGGTCGACTTCTATTTCACCTGCTCGCCCGTGCTTCCGCTGCGCCTCCTCGAAGGTCTGGCGGGATGCGACGCACCCGACCGCATCACCTACCTGGACGCCGACCTGTTCTTCTTCGCGGACCCGAAGCCGCTCTTCGACGAGATAGGCGACCACTCCGTCGCCATCGTCGAGCACCGCTTCTCCGCGTCCAACCTCTTCCGATTGCGGGAGGGGCGCTTCAACGTCGGCTGGCTGACCTTCCGGCGCGACGAGAACGCGCTCGAATGCCTGCGCTGGTGGCGGGAGAAGTGCCTGGAGTGGTGCAGTGGTAAGAGCGATGGCGACCGCTACGCAGACCAGAAGTACCTGGACGAGTTCCCCGCCCGCTTCCGGGGCGTGCGCGTCCTGGAGCACGTCGGCGCGAACGTCGCCCCGTGGAACGTGGGCAATTACCGGGTTTGGCGGCAGCCGGGCGAGGGCGGCGGCGTCCGGGTAGACGAGTCGCCGCTGATCTTCTTTCACTTCAGCGGCCTCCGCTCCCGCCCGCTGCGCCTCTACGACCTGAACCTGTGCCACTTCAAGGTCCGCGCGGGTCGCGAGATCGTTCAGCACATCTACCGCCCCTACATCCGGACCCTCCAGCAGGTCGAGGAGGAGACGGCGCCGCTCCGGGAAGCGGCCGCGGCGGAGAACGCGGCGGAATCCCTCCCGTCGCCGCGGCCGGTGCGTTCGCCGCTCTCCCTGCTGCTCGAATTCGCCGAGCGAGTGCCCCACGGCGTAGCCAGTGTGCTCAACGGAGACTACCAGTTCGTGCGTCGCGGAGGGGCAGAGTCCGTATCGCGCCGTGTCGCGGCCGCCGTGTCCGGCGCGCCGCGCGGCACCACTCCCCTCTCCTGTCTGCCGCTGCTCATGCTCCTGCTCGGTGGCTCATAGGCGTGCGCGCGCTGGCCCGTGTAAGAACATCGTCACGTCGGGAATCGGATCGCAGGCGTCGCCCGGGTGCCTGAGAGAAAAGGTCAATACGTGTTCTCATCATCTCGCGCCGAATCGCCCTTACCCGCGCCGCCGCACGTCGAACGCGTGTGCGGGGTGCGCTGCGTGTCCCTGCCCCGGTTTTCCGACAGCCGCGGGGCGCTCTTCGTCGGCGAGGTGGGGGCGAACCTGCCGTTCACGCCCCGGCGCTTCTTCTTCATCGACGCGCCCGCCGAAGCGACGCGCGGCAGCCACGCCCACCGGGAGGCGCACCAGATGCTGGTGTGCCTGCAGGGCTGCTGCGCCGTGCTCGCCGACGACGGGGTGAACTCCGCCGAGTACGTCTTGACGTCGCCCGATCAGGGGCTGTACCTGCCGCCCCGGACCTGGTCCGTGCAGCACTACGGCGCTCCGCACAACCTCCTGCTGGTGCTGGCCTCCGACGTGTACGACCCGGCGGACTACGTCAACGACTACGAAGAGTTCCTCCGCCTGACCCGACAGCCGCGCCGCGCCGGGTGATCGACGCGCTCCTTCCATGCCCAAAAACATCTCGTTCCTGGACCTGAAGGCTCCCTACGAAGAGCTGCGGGAAGCCCTGGACGACGCCTGCCTGCGGGTGATGCGCTCCGGCTGGTACGTGCTGGGCAAGGAGTGCGAGGCGTTCGAAGCGGAGTTCGCGACCTACTGCGAGGCTCGCTGCTGCGTGGGCGTCGGGAACGGACTGGACGGACTGACCCTGACCCTGCGCGCCCTCGGCGTCGGCCCCGGCGACGAGGTGATCGTCGCCTCGAACACCTACATCGCGACCTGGCTCGCCGTCTCCGCCACGGGCGCGACGCCGGTCCCGGTCGAGCCGGACCCGGCGACCTTCAACCTGGACCCGGCGCGAGTCGAAGCCGCAATCACCCCCCGCACGCGCGTCCTACTGCCGGTGCATCTTTACGGCCAGCCCGCCCCGCTCGGCCCGCTCGGCGCGGTCGCGCGGCGGCACGGATTGAAACTCGTGGAGGACGCCGCGCAGGCGCACGGCGCGCGCTGGGAGGGGAGGCGCGTCGGCGGGAGCGGCGCGGGCGGCTCCAGCGACGCCGCCGTGTTCAGCTTCTACCCGACCAAGAACCTCGGGGCGCACGGGGACGGCGGCGCGGTGACCACCGACGACCCGGACCTGGCCGAGCGCATCCGGGTGCTGCGCAACTACGGCAGCCGACAGAAGTACCACAACGAGGTGCGCGGGGTCAACTCCCGGCTCGACGAGATGCAGGCCGCGCTCCTGCGGGTGAAGCTGGGGCACCTCGACGCGTGGAACGCGCGCCGGCGGCGGCTCGCCGCCCGCTACCACGACGGCCTCGCGGGTCTGCCGGGGCTGGCCCTGCCGACGACGCTGCCCGAAGCGGAGCACGTGTGGCACGTCTATACGGTGCGCCACCCCCGGCGCGACGCGCTGGCGGAGCGCCTGCGCGACGAGGCCGGGGTCGGGACGCTCATCTTTTACCCCGTCCCGCCGCACCTCTCCGGGGCCTACGCCGATCACGGCTGGGCGCGGGAGGACTTCCCCATCGCCGCTTCCCTCGCGGACACGGTGCTCAGCCTGCCCCTGCACGCGCAGCTGAGCGAGGCGGACGTGGACTACGTCATCGACCACGTCCGGCGCATCACGCGGTCTCTTCCGTAGCGGGGGCGGCGCGTCGGGCCGCCGCGTCGTCGGCCGCCTTCGGGCGGAAGAGAAAGCCGCGGTACTCGTTCTGCTCGGGCGCGCGGTCGATGTACGGGCGCTCGCCGGAGATGAACTCGCGCACGAGGCGCAGACCCGACTCCTCGGCCACCCGCAGAAGCTCCCCCCGGTTGATGCACCAGCTCAGGTACTCGGTGCCGTAGCCCATCACGTAGGGACGCTGGACGAAGACGAACGAGTCCGCCTCGCGCACCGTGGGCAGGCGGCAGACGTACAGGTACTCCCGCGTCGCCCCGGACAGCTTGCGCAGGGTGTCCGCCCAGTCCTCGGAGTAGTGCAGCGAGCCGCTGGAGAGGACCAGGTCGTACGTCCGTTCAAAGCAGGCTTCGTCGGCGTAGAAGTGGGCGTCCGGGTGGAGCGACTTCCCGTATTCCGCCAGCACGGGGACGTCCTTGCAGTGGTAGTCGATGTCCAGGCCGGGCACGAGAATCCGGCTGAGGTAGTAGTAGTGGCCGATGCCCCCGCCCCAATCCAGCAGGGAGAGCGTCGCCTTGCACCGCGCGGCCAGCGCGAGCACGTAGGCGTAGCTCATGTTCATGTTGTGAAAGGTGAAGTCTTCGTTCGAGAAGTGCAGGAACTCGTGGCCGACGCCGAGCGGCTTCGGCTCCGCCAGTGCGTCCAGGTAGACGGGCAGCTTCTTCTCGTACGTCTCCCGGATGGCGTCGACGTTCCACCCCTTGATGTCCGGGTCTGCGTTCCGGGCGGCCCACCCCTGAGGCACGTACTCCCAGGGGATGTTGCGCTTGAACCGTCGGTAGAACAGTCGCTTGACGGCGCGGCGCAGGCTTTCGGGGGCGAGTTCCGTCAGTCGGCTCATACGGCGGCGTCCTTTCCGTCCGCCCCCGGAGCGGGGATGCGCGGACACGGCACCCCGCTATTATCCCCCATCATTCGCCGTCTGAAAGCGTCCGGCAGGCCTGCAGCAGCGTGACGAGCGCGCCCTGAACGTGATCCCGGTCCCCGGGGGGGAGGTGCTTCAGGGCGGCGGCGACGCGGGCAACCCGCGCCTCCCGCCGCTGCTGCATCAGCGCCCGTCCGTCCGCGGTCAGCGTCAGGTACCGCGCGCGCCGGTCCCCCTCGCCCGGCTCGACCGACGCCCGCTCGACCATCCCCGCCTTCTCCAGCCGGTCCACGATCTGCGTCACCGCGCTCGCGGAGATTCCGAGCGTCTCGCTGGCCTGTGACACCGTGCGCGGGCCGTTCTGGAACAGCAGGACGCAGATCTTCATCTGCGCCTGCGGCAGGTCCGCGAGCGGGTGCGACGGGTCGAGGGTGAAGAGCCGCAGGGCGATCTCCGGCAGCACCCGCTCCAGGTGCTCGGCGTGACCGAGACCCCGCGGCGCCTGCCCGTCCTGCACCGCCGCCGCGCCGCCGGGCGCGCCCGGCGGTTCAACCCCGGGTATCGCCATGGGTCTCCTCCCCTCCCGCGGGCGGCGTGGCGGCGGCGGTACCGCTGCCAGACGGGGCAGGCCCGGGTGGTACTACTGCCGCGCCTTCCGGCAGGGGGCGTCGCTCCACGGACTCCACGGACGGTTCGACCAGGAGCGGCGGGCGCGACAGGTCGCGCTCGTCGCCGCCGCGCATCTTGCGGGCCGCGTCGTCGAAGAGCGTGTAGACGCAGGGGACGACGAACAGCGTCAGCAGTGTCGAGGTGGTCAGACCGCCCACGACCGCCGTCGCCAGCGGCGACAGCGTCTCCGAGCCCTCGCCGAGTCCCAGCGCGAGCGGCAGCATCCCGAAGCCCGCCGCCAGGCTCGTCATCATGATCGGCCGCAGGCGGGTCGGGCTCGCCTCCAGCACCGCCTCGTCGCGCGTCCGCCCCCTCTCCCGGAGCTGGTTCGTGTAGTCGATCAGCAGGATGCCGTTCTTGACGACGATGCCGACCAGCATCAGGAGGCCGATGAACGCCGTCAGGCCGAACGCCCGCCCCGATAGGAACATCGCGAGGATGACGCCCGTGACCGCGAGCGGGACCGACAGCAGGATGGTGAACGGGTGGACGAACGACTCGAACTGCGAGGCGAGCAGCATGTAGATGAGCGCGATGGCGAGGAAGACCGCCAGGCCCATGCCGGCGAACTCTTGCCCGCGCTGCTTCTGGCGGCTGCCCCAGTCCCACCGGTACCCGGCGGGCAGCTGGAGCTCGCGCATCTTGCCCTCTATGTCCTTCTGTATCTCGCCCGCGGCGCGGCCCTCGGGCGTGCCGCTGACGGCGATGAAGCGCTGCCGGTTCAGGCGGGTGATCTCACTCGGGCCGGTCGAGAAGACCGGGGTTGCGACCTGGCGCAGCTCGATGGCGGCGGGCGAGGCCCCGCCCGCCGACGCCGCCGCCAGGCTCGGCGTCAGCGGCAGGGAGAGCAGTTCGTCCACCGACTTGCGCCGCTCCTCGGGAAGCTGGACCTGGATCGGGTACTGGAAGCCGTTCTCCTGGTAGTAGGAGGCGATGTTGCCGCGGGTGGCGGTGCCGATGGTGTCGGCGATGTCGCGGAAGGAGAGGCCAAGCTGGGTCGCCTTCTGGCGGTCCACCCGCCACTGCAATTCCGGGGTGCTGTCCGACCAGTTCACGTCCACGTTCTGGTAGCCGGACACGTCCCGCACCGCCGCGATCGTCTCCTGGCCGAGGCGGGAAAGCTCGTCCAGGTTCTCCCCGAAGATGTTCACCTCGACGTTCTGGTTGCCGCCGGTCATGATCTGCGTCACC
This sequence comes from Armatimonadaceae bacterium, assembly GCA_035539875.1. Lineage (GTDB taxonomy): Bacteria > Armatimonadota > Armatimonadia > Armatimonadales > Armatimonadaceae > CALEKU01. The sequence continues at coordinate 8,418 of DATLHN010000482.1, read as the reverse complement.
AGGTCGATCTGGTTAGCCCGGATGCGCGCTCCGGCTATCTGCCCGAACTCGCGCCGCAGGTCGTTGATGACGTCCTGGGTGCTGGCCTCGCGCTCGTCCTTCAGCTTGACCAGCGCCGCGCCCTCGTTCGAGCGCAGCGCCGCGGAGACGCCGCGGATCGAAAGGTTGGTTCCGGCCGCGGTGAAAGCCGTGGCGACGTTCGGGTTGTCGTTCAGGATCTTCTCGACCTTGAGCATCACCTCGTTGGTCTTCGCGAAGCTGGTGCCGACCGGCATCTTCAGGTTGACCTGGAAGTCTCCGCTGTCGGTCATCGGCATCAGCTCGACGCCGATGTGCGGCACCAGCAGCAGACTGAGCGCGGTCGCGCCGAACGCGCCGCCGACCACGCGCCACCGGTGGCGCAGCGACCAGCGCAGCGCATTGCGGTACGACTCGTCCAGGGCGTCGAACCGCTCGCCCGACCAGCGGAAGAAGCGCGCCAGCGGCCCCGGGTGCCCGCCCGCGACCGCGTCCTCCCCGTGCATGTGGTCCTCGGCCTTGATGAAGCGCGAGGCGAGCATGGGCACGACCGTGGCGGCGTCCAGCAGCGAGACGCCGATGGAGAAGATGACGACGAGCGCGAGCTGCAGGAACATCATCCCCGCCTGCCCCTTGATGAGCAAGAGCGGCAGGAAGACGATCATGATGGTGACCGTCGAGGCGACGACCGCAGTCAGGATCTCCTGCGTGCCGGAGACGGCGGCCTCGGCGGCGCGCTTCTTGTCGCGCTCGATGTGCCGGAAGATGTTCTCCAGGACGACGACGGCGTCGTCCACGATCAGGCCGACCGAGAGCGCCAGTCCCGCCAGGCTCATCGTGTTGAGCGAGAACCCGCAGAGGTAGATCAGGGCGAACGTGGAGATAACGGAGATCGGGATCGAAAGGGCGACCACCAGGGTCGAGCGGACGTTGCGCAGGAAGAAGAGCAGGATGACCACCGCCAGCGCCGAGCCGATCAGGGCGTCCTCCTTGACGCGGTTGACCGACGCCTCGATGAATCGGGACTGGTCGTACGCGAGCTTGAACTCCAGGTTCGGGTAGAGCTCCTTCGCCTGTTCGAGCCGCTCCTGCACCGCCTTCGCCGTCGCGATGGTGTTCGCCCCGCTCTGGCGCACGATGAGCAGGCCGACGGCGGGCTCGCCGTTCAGGCGCGTGTAGATGCGGGTCTCCGGGGTGGCGTCGCGCACCTCGGCCACCTCGCCGAGCGCGACCACCCGCCCGCCGTAGGAGCCGATCGGGACCGACCGTATCTCGTCCACGCTGTTGAAGAAGCCGGTGGAGCGGATCGTGTACTCGGTCTCGCTCTCCTTGGCGATTCCGGCGGGCAGGTTCAGGTTCTCCTCGGCGATGCGGCGCGACACCTGCGCCAGCGAGAGGCCGCGCGCGCGCAGCTTCTCCGGGTCCACGTTGACGAGGACCGCCCGCTCCTCGCCTCCGGTGACGTTCACCGCGGCGACGCCGTCCGCGCTCTCCAGGATCGGCCCGACCTGGTTGTCGAGCAGGGTGCGCAGCTTGACCGTGTCCTTCTCGCCGGAAACGCCGTAAATGAGGATCGGGGTCTGGGAAGGGTCGAACTTGAAGACGACCGGGTTTTCCAGCGTCTGGTCCACCGGGAACTCGCGGCGGGCGCGCTGCACCTGCTGGAGGACGTCCACCGCCGCCTGCCCGACGTCGGTGCCCCACTGGAACTGGACGCGCACGAAGGAGCTGCCCTCGCCGGTGGTCGAGGAGACCTCGTAGAGGCCGGGCACGGAGGAGACGGCGCGCTCCAGGGGACGCGTGACCTGCGCCTCGATCTCCTCCGGGGCGACGTTGGGCCAGCCGGTGACGATCGCTACCGTCGGGAGCGAGACGTTGGGCAGCAGGTCCACGGGGAGCCGGGTGAAGCAGACGGCCCCGAGCAGCACCAGCGCCGCGATGCGCATGGTCACCGCGACGGGGCGCGTGACCGAGAAGCGTGCTATGTTCATCGGGCAGCGCCCTTTCCGTCGGCGGCAGCGGCAGCGGCGGCAGGCTTGGCCCCGCCCCGCTGCTGCTGACCGCCGCGCTGGACGGTCTGGCCGTCCTTGACGTCCCGTCCCGTCACGACGACCACCTGATCGCCCGGCGCTAACTCGCCCTCAATCGCTACGACCTTCGCGTCGGAGAGGCCGGTGGTCACGGGGCGAACCGACGCCTTGCCGTCCGCGCCGACGACGGTCACCGTCGCCTGCGCCGCCTCGCCGCCCGGGGCGCGCTTCAGCGCCTCCTTCGGCACCACCAGCACGTCGTCCGCGCGCTGCGTCTCGAACGCCACCGTGCCGGACATGCCGGGGCGGAGCCGCCGCTTCGGGTTCGCGAGGCGCACCCGCACGGTGAACTGGCGGCTCTGCGGGTCGGCGGCGGGGAGTACCTGCGCGACCTTGCCGCTCAGCGTCTCGCCCGGCGGCAGGCCGTCCACCGTCACGCGCGCCGCCTGGCCGGTGTAGAGGCGGCGCGACACCTCCTCGGGGACGCCCACCGTGACCCAAACGTCCTCGATAGCCTGCACGGCGGCGACCGCCTGCTGCGGCGAGGCGAGTCCTCCCGGGTCCAGGAACCGCTGCGTCACCACGCCCGCGATCGGGGCGCGGAGCACGGTGTCCGCCAGCCGCGTCTTCGACGCGCGCACCTCGGCCTCGGCGGCGCGCACCACGGCGCGCAGGGCGTCGAGGTTCTTCGCGTAGGCCGGGTCGCGGCCCGTATTCGCGCGGGCGGCGTCGAGGGTCGCCTGCGCCTGCGTGACGGCGGAGCCGGAGGCGAGGATGTTGGAGCGGGCCAGGTTGCGGGCGACGACGGCCTGCTTCTCCGCGGCCTGCTTCTGCGCGAGCGCCGATTCGCGCGCGGCCACGGCGGCGCGGCGGGTCTCCTGAGCCTGGTTCACCGCCTCCTGCTGGACGTTCTCCACCGTGCGTGCGTTGTCCACCAGCTGCTGGGCGACCGCCCCCTCCTTGAAGAGGGTCTCCTGCCGCTCGCGGGCCAGGCGGGCGTTGGCGAGGTTGGCCCTCGCCGAAGCGATGGCCGCATCGGCCCCGGTGATGTTCGCCTCGGCGGCGGCGATCCGCCCCTCCGCGTCGGTGACCTGCGCCTCGGCGGCGGCGACCGCGGCCTCAAAATCTGCCTTGGCCCGGGCCTCCTGCGCCCGCGCCGTCCCGAGCGCGGCGCGCTGCCGCCGCACCTCGGCGCTCAGCGCCACGCTGTTCGGGTTCTGCGCCAGCTCCGCCTCCGCGAGCCGCGCCCGCGCCTGGGCGAGCGCCGCCTCGCGGTTGCGCACTTCGGCCTCGATCTCGGCCGGGTCGAGCCGCGCCAGCACCTGCCCGGCGGCGACGCGGTCGCCCTCGCGCACGGTCAGCGCGGTGATGCGCCCGGTGACGCGGGGCGTGACGTCCACGGCGAGCGGCGCCTCGACGGAGCCAGGGGCCTGAAAACTGAGGACCACGTCCCGGCGCTGCACCGGGGCGGTCTCCACGATCAGGGGGGCGCTGCGCCGGGCGGCGGTACGCTTCTCCTCGGCGGCGGCCTCGGCGCGCTTCTGCGACAGCCGCCACGCGATCAGCGAGCCCAGCACCACCACCGAGAGGAGCACGAAGAGCCAGCGCTTCATGCGCGTGTTTTGTCCTTTACATGAGAAGATTAAGGGGGCTTAAAGTTTAAGGCACCTAAAGTATAACCATGCCCTTTAACGGCGCGCCAGTGGTGCGCGGTTCCCGGATCACAAAAAATAGCTGAAAAAGGGACAAACCCTTGCCGCGACGCCGCGACCGGCACTGACCGGCGACTCGAACAAGGGAGGGCAATACCGAGCAGTCTTTGGAGGGTCGGGCAGGCGGAGGCCGGCTACCGGGCTCTGGCGCGGCGGACCACGCCGCTCGCGAGCAGGAGCGACGACAGGCCGAGGGCGAGCAGTGGAGCGGTGCCGGGTTCGGGGACGGCGACGCTGCTGAGGCGGTAGGGGAAGCCGGAGAGGATGATCGGCGAGCCGGGCGGCGGGTTGGCGGAGTTGAACTGCGGCTGGTCCGTGTTCCAGCGGTGGACGCCGCCGAAGGTGCTGAATATCTGCGCGTCGCCGTCGGTGGAGAGAGGCTGTCCGTTCACGGGGTCCGTCGGGTTCGCGAGGACGGAGAAGCCGTTGGCGTCGGGATACAGAGCGCGGTCCACGTCCACGGAGAAGGCGAGCCAGTACTTGCCCGGCGCGAGCGTCAGGGCGGAAATGGCCGACGCGCCGCCGCCCGGGGGGCGGCTCAGGTCGAGGTTCAGACCCCAGATGGGGCGGCTCGCGTCCGTCAGGCCGGTCTCGCTCGAAACGCGGTACGCGCCGGTCCAGAAGGAGGCGGGGACCCCGAAGGTCGATGGGTTGCTCTCCGTGACGAGCAGGTTCTGGGTGAAGCCCCCGGCGACGAGCGCGGGCGACGGGTCGCCGTCGGCGAAGGTGTTCGGAGGCGCGCTGTAGATGGCGAGGTAGGCCGCGCTGAACGGGTTGACGGTGGTGGACGACGCGCCGGGGACGAACCCGTAGATGGTCATGCTCCCGAGGTTCAGCCCGCCGACGACGGCGGGGATCTCGAAGGCGGCGGCCAGGCGGCGCGGCGGCGTGACGGTGTTGTTTTCGGTGAAGTTGCGCCCGTAGGTGACGCGGGGGTCGGCCGTCCCGGCGACCGTGGTGTAGGGGGCCAGAACGCTGCTGGTGTTCGCGCCGCCCGCGCCGTCGCCGACGCCGGTGACGAAGTCGTAGCGGACGCCGCCGGTCTGCGTGCCGTCGGCGGACCACGTCTGGCCGTAGCCGTTCGTGTAGGTGAACGGCGTCGGGTCGGCCTTCGCGGCGGAGCCGACCGCGGCCGCAAGCAAGGCGACCGCAGCGGCCACTGCCACTGCCGCGATCCGTGAACCTGGGTGTGAAGCCCCTTCTCCCATGTGCGTCGCTCCTTCGCGCGCGTAGCCCGACGGTGTTGAGGCTGTTATACATAACAGGCGGGCAGGCGTCAAGGGCGTGCCGTGAAATCGTTAGTCGCTCACTGCAGCCGGGGCGGCACCCCCCGGAAACGAGGAGGACATCGCGGGCCGTAACCCGAAACAGAAGGATACCTGCGCCCGCACGGGAACGTTCCGGCGGGCGCGGGGCCTTCACAACCCCATAGTTTCGGGCCACGCCCACCCCCTCCCGGGGCGTCCTCCGCTGCGCCGCACCACGGGAGGAGGCGGACGCGACTCGCGTTAGGAGACTTCCAATGATGGAGAGGCATCTCACCCGCGACGTCCGCAATGTTGCCCTCGCCGGTCACCCCGGCTCGGGCAAGACCTCGCTTGTCGAGGCCATCCTGCACGTCGCAGGGTGCTCTGATCGATTGGGTCGGGTCGACGACGGCTCCGCGACCACCGACTTCGACCCGGAAGAAACACGCCGACGCCACAGCATCCAGCTGGCCATGGCCCCCTGCCCCTGGAACGGGCGGCAGATCACCTGGATCGACACCCCCGGCTACCCCGATTTCTTCGGCGACTTCCTGGCCGCGTTGCGCGTGGTCGACGACATGCTGCTCGTAACTCCCGCCCAGAACAGCGGAGGGCTGGAGTTCGGGCTGGAGACCACCTGGGAGCACGCCAAGGCGGCGGGCAAGGCCGAGGCCGTGTTCGTCAACAAGATGGACCGTGAGAACGCCGACTTCTACACTGCGGTAGACGCGCTGCGCGCCCGCTTCGGCGAGCACGCCGTCCCCGCCGTCCTTCCCATCGGCGCGGGCGAAACGTTCAAAGGGGTCGTGGACCTCGTCAGCATGAAGGCGTACGTCGGAGAGGGGAAGAACGTCCGCGAGGAGCCCATCCCGGCCGACATGCAGTCGCTCGCCGAGGAGTGGCGTCAGAAGCTGGTGGAGGTCGCCGCGGAGGGCGACGACGAGTTGATCGAAGAGTTTCTGGAGGGGAAAGAGCTTAGCGAGGAGGAGATAGAGCGGGGCATCCACGAGGACCTGCTCGGCGGGCGCATCGTCCCCATCTTCTGCGGCTCCGCGACGAAGTGCATCGGCATCCAGCCGCTCCTGAACCACCTGGCGCTGGAGTTCGAGTCGCCCGACGAGGCGCAGGCGATGGTCGGCAAGGACCCCGCGACCGGCAAGGCGATCACCCGCTGCGCCGAGACCACCGCCCCTTTCTCCGCGCTCGTCTTCAAGACCCTTGCCGACCCGTACGTCGGCAAGGTCACGTATTTCCGCGTGCAGAGCGGCACGCTCAAGCCGGACACGCAGGTCTGGAACTCCAGCAAGGAGCAGGCGGAGCGCATCGGCCCCCTCTTCGCCCTGCGCGGCAAGACGCAGGACCCGGTGCAGGAGGCGGTCGCCGGCGACATCGTCGCCGTGGCGAAGCTGTCTTCCACCGGCACCGGCGACACGCTCTGCGACCGGGCGCACCCCATCGTCTACGACCCGATCGCGTACCCGACCCCCACGTACGCCCTGGCCGCCGTGCCGAAGTCCAAGCAGGACGAGGACAAGCTGGGCGCGGCGCTCGCCCGCGTGACCGAGGAGGACCCGGCGTTCCACACGGAGCGCGACCCCGACACCGGGCAGACGCTGCTGATGGGCCAGGGGGAGACGCACCTGGACGTGGTCGTGCAGAGGCTCGCGCGCTTCGGCTCGAACGTGGACACGGAACTGCCGCGCGTCCCCTTCCGCGAGACGGTGACCAATTCGGCGCGGGCGCAGGGCCGCCACAAGAAGCAGACCGGCGGTCGCGGCCAGTTCGGCGACTGCTGGCTCACCGTCGAGCCGTCGGAGGCGGGCGCGGGCCTGGAGTTCGTGGACAAGATCGTCGGCGGCGCGATCCCGCGCCAGTACCTTCCGGCGATCGAGAAGGGCGTCCGCGAGGCGATGTCCCGCGGCGTCTTCTCCGGCAACCCGGTGGTGGACGTCCGGGTGACCGTGGACGACGGCTCGTTCCACACGGTGGACTCCAGCGAGGCGGCGTTCGTCATGGCGGGCATCCTGGGCTTCACGGCGGCGGCAAAGCAGGCCGGCGCGGTCCTGCAGGAGCCGATCATGGAGGTGTCGGTGACGGTCCCCGACGAGTACACCGGCGACCTGATGGGCGACTTCAACTCCCGCCGGGGGCACGTCATCGGCATCGAGCCGTCGGACCACGCCGGGTATCAGACCATCCGCGCGCACGTCCCGCAGTCCGAGATGCTGCGCTACGCGGTCGACCTGCGCTCCCTCGCCCGCGGGCGGGGCCGCTTCAGCGCCACCGTCTCGCACTACGCGGAGGTTCCCGCGCACATCGCCGCCCCGCTGATCGAGGACTACGAGAAGCGCAAGGCCCACGGCAGCCACGAGTAGCACGAATAAGTAGCACGAATAACACGAGCGAAGCCGGGGAGGCGTAGTACGCCTCCCCGGCTTCGGCGTATCCCGCGGGCCCTACGGCCGCAGTTCGACGAACTCCCCGTCCCGGCGGAACCGGCGCTCGGCCCCGTTCCAGGTCACCTTCGTGACGCCGGGCGCGAACACCCGCACGCCACCGGTCGCGCCGCCCGCGTCGCCGCTGAGGGCGAGGGTGGTGCCGCCGCCGTCGCCGAAATCCGCCTCGACCGAGGCGGGCGGGCCGGTCGGCAGTTCCAGAAGCGTCCGCCCGTCGCGGGTCAGGCGCGTCCCGTCCGCGAGCATGAGCCGGGTGACCCGCCCGTCGCGGAGCCGGGCGACGCCCGCCCGGCCGGTCACGCTCATGCCGCCCGCGGTCGCGCTGCCCGCCGCCGTGTCGGAGAACACCGCCTCGAGGCGCTCCCCGGCGACGCCGGTGTCGGTGATCGTCAGCCCCCGGTCGGGATGCGCGGCGTCGAGCGGTTCCACCTTCGGGCGCGCGTCCCAGACGCCGCCGCGCGACGGCACCAGCACAGTGAGGAACGTCGCGTCCGCGCCGTCGGCGGGCGGGCGCACGTGGACCGCGGTCATCGCGCCGTCCGGGTCGAAGTTACGCAGGTTCGCGGCCTTCTGCTCTTCGATGCGGGCCTCGAAGTTCGCGGGGGCGACGACCCGGACGCCCAGCACCCGGTCGTTCTTGGCGTCCAGGCGCAGCCAATCGCCCTCGCGCGCGGCGGCGTCTACGGCGTGGTAGCTAATCTCGTAGCGGCGCGCGTCCGAGCCGCGCACCACGTCGCGCACCACGGGGAAGCGCCGCTCCACGAACAGGACCGAGCGCTCGAAGGTCTTCAGGTTCAGCTTCGCGTCGTACAGGCGCGCGCCGTCGCCGACGCAGAACGAGTAGTGGGCGGTCGAGGCGCGCACCGGGATGCCGCTCACCCGGTCGAAGAACCCGGGGGAGTGCAGCGCGCTTCCGGAGCGCGGGCCTTCCAGTATCTGGCCCTTGCCGTCGATC
>DATLHN010000481.1:0-2605 GCA_035539875.1 Armatimonadaceae bacterium | reverse complement strand
GACGGGGGAGGGGCCGGGGCCGAGGAGCAGCCGCGGCTCGGGAAGCGTCGTCTTGGACATGATGCCCCCTATTTCGACGCGTGGTCGCGAGGCCCCTGCTGCTGCTTCCTCGCCGCCAGCGCCGCGAGGACGGCGGTGCGCATGACGTCGGCGGGCGGCTCGACGCCGGTCCAGAGGGCGAACGATATCGTGCCCTGCTGGACGAGCATCTCGACGCCGTTCTGGACCCGGCAGCCGCGCGCGCGGGCGAGCGCGAGCAGGCGCGTCTCCGCGGGGTTGTAGATCAGGTCCGAGACGAGCAGCCCGGCGCGCAGCGCGTCCGTGGGCACCGGCGGCATTTCGTCCTCATTAGGGTGCATACCGGCGCTGGTCGTGTTGACCAGCACGTCGGCGTCCGCGAGGGCGGCCCCGACCCCCGCCTCGGTCAGGTCGGCGACGGCGATGCGGCCGGGAAGGTGCGAGAACTCCGCCGCCAGCGTCTCGGCCCGCTCCCGGCCCCGGTTGGCGACCGTCACGCGCGCGCCCGCGTCGGCGAGCGCGTAGACGACGGCGCGGGCTGAGCCGCCCGCGCCGAGGCAGACGACCCGGCTGTCCGGCCCCACGGCGACGCCCTCCGCCGCGAGCGCGCGCAGGAACCCCGGCCCGTCCGTGGAGTCACCGTAGAGCGTTCCATCCTCGCGCACGACGACCGTGTTGACCGCGCCGATAGCGCGTGCCCGCTCTGAGACTTCGTCGAGGTAGGGGGCGATCCGCTCCTTCAGCGGGACGGTGACGTTTACGCCGAGCAGCCCGAGCGCGCGCACGCCCGCCAGGGCCGCCCCGACGCTTTCCGGGGCGACCGAGAAGGGGACGTAGACCGCGTCGATGCCGAGCGCGGCGAACGCCGCGTTGTGCATCGGCGGGCTGGCCGAGTGCGTCACCGGATAGCCGAACACGCCCGCCACCCGCGTGGTGCCGCGCACGCCGCCGCCATCCGTCATTTGACCTCCAGCACCTGAATCTGGTACTTGCCCATGTCCGCGGCGAAGCTGAAGACGTCGGTGATCTCGCCCTGCGCGAGCTTGATGTGGGTGGCGTCGGCGAACGGCGCGCCCCACGTCGGCTCCAGCGCGACCCAGGTTTCCCCGCCGACCCATACCTCGGGCCACGCGTGGTAGAGGAACATGCCGTTGGCGTAGGCTATCCCGACGCACTGGCGCGTGGGGATGCCCGCCGCGCGCGAGATCGCGGTGAAGAAGGTGGTGTAGTCGCGGCAGACGCCGCGCGGGTCAGCCTGGATGTCCTTCGCGGTGCGCAGCGCGGCGATGCTCGGGTCCGGGGTCATGGTCCGGTGGACGTACTCCGCGACCTTCGCCGCCGCCTTCGCGACGTCCTTCTCCTGCCCGACGACCTCGGCGGCGAGCCTCTGGAACAGCGCGTCGCTCGCGGCGACGTAGACGGTGGACTGGAGGTAGGGGCGCAGCTTCGCCGGGGCCTTAGTGGGGTCCGCGAAGACGGTCGCCGTCGAGGAGGGGGGCAGCGGCGCGGCGTTCACGGTGACGACGGCGACCTTCTGGTTCTCGCGGCCCGGCTCGGCGGACGCCGCGCCCGCGCGGTACTCGACCGACTGCACGCCGTCGGAGGGCGGCAGGTCGCGGGTGACGCCGCGGATCTCGTAGCGCACGCGGCGCGTCTCGCGCGGGTTCTCCATCTTCTCGCCGGTCGGGGTGATGCCGACGGCGCGGGCGAGGTCGGGGCGCGGGTCGTCCTTGCCGGGGGCGGCGAGCGCGACCTCCTTCGCCTCCTTGCGCATCTGCATGCCGAAGGGGCCGTCGATGCGCAGCAGGTCGCCGCCGCCCGTCATGTAGAGCGTGGACGTGGCGATATCGTTGACGTCGTTGACCTTGAACGCCTTCACGCTCTGGCCGCCGACGCTGACCGTCTCCTCCGCCACGACCTCGATGCGGCTGTCCATCAGGCGCAGGGCGTCCGGGACGAACACCTTCCCGGCCAGCTTCATGCCGACCTTCGGCGCGAACTCCGCGCCGCCGGTCGTAGGGTCGAACAGGAACTTTTCGCCGTCTTTGAGGGTGAGCGTGCCGTTCTGCGGGGTCCCCTGAACCACCGCGCTGTAGGTCACGGTCCGGTCCGTGTAGGTGGCGGTAACGCTGGTGACGCGCCCCGCGGACTCGGTCTTGCTCTCAATGCGCAGCGGCCTGCCGCTCTTCGGTTCGCTCCAGGTGGTCGAGGTCGAGGTCGTCGTCGCGGCCGCGCCGAGCACGGTAAGGTCGAGCTTCATCGCGGAGTCGCTGCGGACCGCCGCCTTCCCGTCCGGCGTCTTCGCGGCGTTCTGCCGCTCGAGTACGAGCGAGCCGACCTTGGCGGGACCCATGTAAACGCCGTAGTAGTCGGTCTGGGCGGCGGCGGGCACGGGGGACGCCGCCGCCGGGGCGGCGGGCTTCGGGCGCTCCTGGAGGCGCGCCCCGGCGGGCGCGATCAGCAGCATAAAAGCTGCAGTGAGCAGCAGCGCCGCGGCGGTGCGCGGTTGGCGGCGGAAACAATTATTGGGGGCGGTCATCAATCGACTTGCTTTCTTTCGGGGCGGGGCGGCGGCGCGTTGTTCTCG
>DATLHN010000480.1:0-20460 GCA_035539875.1 Armatimonadaceae bacterium | reverse complement strand
GGCCCGCCAGCAGGGCCGCGGGGGATCGGAAAGGGGTATGCATCAGCGGCTCCAGTGCCCCCATACGTCGGCCGGGTGGCTCGCGTCCGTCTCCGGCGCGAGGAGGCTCTCGTACTTCGACCACTTCGCGTGGGAGTCGAGGTACAGGACGTTCGCGCCACCGCTGTGACGGGCGTCGATACCCGCCGTGGTGCGGAGCGTGGTGCAGGCCGCCTGGCTGTGTGCGAACGGCGACCCGGCGGCCGAGACGCGCGGGCAGTAGGTGCGCAGGAAACCGGCCTGGAAACTCGGGCAGGGGGCGTCCTTCGCCTTCGTCTCTACGGCATCGAGGGTGTCGGCCATCATCAGTATCTCCGAGGGACGGTTGAAGTCCGCGAGCGGGCGCGGGGCCGAGCCGCCGTTGACGCTGTTGACCACGTGATCCAGGTTGACGCCGTAGGTGGAACTGTTCGCGGACGGGTTCTCAAATCCGCGCGGGAAGGAAGGGCAATACCAGAGCTGGCGCAGCTTGACGTACGGCTCCAGGGCGTTGGACCAGTAGTAGCTCCCCGATCCGGTCCCGGTGACAGTGGTCTGATTGACGTAGCAGAACATCGTCTCGTCGTAGTCCTGAAGGTACATGGCCGCCGCCGTGCCCATCTGCCTGAGGTTGGAGAGGCAGGACGTCTGCCGGGCCTTCTCCCGCGCCTGGGCGAAGACGGGGAACAGGATAGCCGCCAGGATCGCTATGATCGCGATCACCACGAGCAGTTCTATGAGCGTGAAAGCTCGGGCCGAACGTTGCATTGCGGAAACTCCAAGAATCGCTTTCATCTGCCGGACTCCTTCGTCGGGTAGGCGGTCATCTTAACAGGTCGACGGGCGGGACGCCGTGCTCGCCCGCCGCGTGCATGCGCGCCGGGAGGCGCACGACCTCGCTGCCGCCGTCGCGCTGCTGGCCGGAGAGTCGCTCCTGGAGACGTCCCGCGGCGAGGCGGCCCATCTCGCGCGACTGCTGCACGACGCGGTGGACCCCGCGGGCGAGCCGGGTCGCCAGCGGCGGGTAGTCGCTGAAACTCAGAATCTCCATCTCCTCGGGGATCCGCAGCTTGAGGCGGTCGCACGCCTCGACCGCGGCGGCGAGGAAGAAGTCGTCAAGACAGAAGAGGGCCGTGGGCGGCTCCGGCGAACGCATCTTCGACTCGAGCGTGCTATGGACTGACTGCGCGAAGATGTCGAAGTCGTACCCGAGTCCCCGCGGGAAGCGCGCGGTGAGCGATTCGAAGTCGGCGACACCGGCCTCCGCCAGCGCGTCGTGGTAGGCGGCCTGCCGCTCCTCGACCGAGGAGACGCCCGGCCGGTCCGTCGTCAGCATCGCGACGCGGCGGTGACCGCGCGCGGTGAGCGTCCGAAGCGCGGCGAGGGTGGAGCCGTAGTTGTCGGTCACGAAGCCGTCGGCGTCCAGCCCTTCGGGGACGCGGTCCAGGCAGATCAGGGGCACCCGCTCCGCCATCTCGCGCAGCAGGGGGGTGTTCTCCGGCGCGCACGTCGGGTACAGGGCGATGGCGTCCGCCTCGCGCGTCAGCCGCTTCAGGTACTCCGCCTCCACGGCAGCGTCGTTACCGGTGTCGCAGAAGAGGAGGTGGTGGTCGCCGGGGAGCCCCGCGCGGAAGCCGTGGGCGTAGTCCACCTGGGGGAAGTCGTTGGTGTGGAAGAAGACCAGGGCGACGTGCCGGGTGCCCGCGCCCTTCGGGACCGGGACGTGCCGCGGAGACGCGTCCTCCTCCGTCTGCTGCTCGCGCACCACGGTTCCGACCCGCCGCTTCCGGGCGACCAGACCGGCACGCTCCAACTCGCTCAGGGCGCGGTGGGCCGTCATGCGGCAGACGCCCCATTGCGCGGCCAGCACCTTCTCGGAAGGAAGGCGGTCGCCGGGGCGCAGCGCTCCCTCGGCAATGCTCTGGCGAAGAGACTCCGTTATCTCGTTCCATCGAGCAGCGGACATGTTATGGCATTAATACCATAGACATATTAAGCGAATGTTAAGTAAGGAAAAGATTCGCCGGGAAAATACAGGCCGTCCTTCCGTGACCGGTTTTTGCTTGCCCGTGGGGCGGAGTCCGGGGCGGAAGGGAGCAGGGGAAAGGAGAGAGGGGCGGACACCCTCCGTCCCGTCGCTACACGAGGTCGAAGAGGACGTCGGTCAGGGCGTCGAGGTTGCGGCGGATGTCGACTTCCGACCCGGAGACGAGCGCCAGCTTCAGCGCCTCGGTGGACTTGCGGATGTAGTCGGCCGCCTCGGGATGCTCGGTCTCGGCACGCTCCGCCTGTTCGATCAGGGGGGCGCACTGGTCCGCCTGGGGGGCGTTGCGCCACAGCGTCGCGAGCTGTTGCGGCGATATGCGCGCCGCCGCCTGAGCCGCCTGACTGCTTCCGCCGTTGCCGGTCGCGGGACTGCCGCCGTTCGTCGCGACGCCGCCGCTCGTGGTCGTTCCGCCCGCGGGGTCGTTCTGCTGGCCCGCCTCTTCGCTGCGGTTCAGGTTGAAGGAGCCTTCCACCTTGACGATGGGGGCGTTGATGTAGCGCGCTACCACGTCGAGGGTGCCGTCGAGCGTGTAGGCGAACTCTACCTGGATGAGCTCGTCCGGGCTCGCCTCCTTGAGCTTGCTCAGCTCCATCTCCGAGATGAGCCGGTGGTCGCGACAGAGGTTGCTGTCGTTCGCCCCCTCGTAGATGCGGATGAAGACCGTGTCGCCGTTGCCGAAAAGGGTGCCGTACGTCCGCTGGGCGATGGCGGGCAGCTTGGCGTCCTTGGGGATGATCTCCGAGAAGTAGTCGTCGATGAACTGGCCCACGCCGACCTGCTTGATGGTGGCGACCCCGAGCCGGTGCGGGGACACGTCGAGGACGAGGATGCCGTCGCCCTGCTCCGCCTCGAACTGCTTGCGCTCGATGCCCGCGGCGATGGCCGCGCCCTTGACGACCGCCTCGTCCGGGTTCTCGTACTCCCGTATCTCCCTCCCCCAGGCGAACTCCAGCGCGCGGCGGAACAGGGAGAGCCGACTGGAGCCGCCGACCGGCAGGACGACGTCGATGTCCTTCCACTCCAGGCGCGCGCGCGCCAGCGCCGCGTTCACGAGCGTCATAGCCCGCATCAGAAGCGGCTCCAGCAGCTCGTCCAGCTTGGTGCGGGTGAGCAGGAAGTTGATGCCGCCGTCGTTGGTCAGATAGGGCAGGTCCACCGGCAGGCTGATCGCCGAGGAGAGGCGCTTCTTGTAGTCCTCCGCCTCTTGCTTGAGGATCTGGGTGATCTTCCGGTCGCGGCTGGGGGCGGGGAGCTTCTTGCCGTGCTGGTCCTTGTAGACCTCGCGGAAGAGGTCCGACAGCAGGTCGTCGATGTCCTTGCCGCCCAGTTTGTCGTCGCCGACGCTGGTCTTGACGTCGAGGACGCCCTCGTACATCTCCAGGATGGTGACGTCCAGCGTCCCGCCACCGAAGTCGAAGACGAGGACCTTCTTGCGGTCCCCGAGTCGGTTCAGGCCGTAGGCCAGCGCGGCGGCGGTCGGCTCGTTGATAAGGCGCAGGACGTTGAGGCCGGCCATCTCGGCGGCTCGCTTGGTCGCCTCGCGCGCGGCGTTCTCGAAGCGCGCCGGGACCGAGAGTACGACGTCCTCGACCATCCCCTCGCCGAACTTGGCCTCGGCCGCCCGTTTCAGGTGGCGCAGGATGATCGCGGAGACCTCCTCGGGAAGGAGTTCGCGGTCGCCCAGCTTGACCTTCTCCTCGGTGCCCATGAGGCGCTTGACTTCCTGCACCGTCCGGTCGTGGAAGGTGACGGAGCTGGCCTTGGCGACCGACCCGACGAGGTACTCGCCCTCCGGCGTCAGCTGAACGACACTGGGGACGATCCGGTCGCCCTGGTCGTCCTGGATCAGTTCCGGCAGGCCGTCCTTGAGGTAGGCGATGGCCGACGTAGACGTCCCCAGGTCGATGCCGATCACCGGCCTCTCCCCGTTACCGCGCCTCGAATCGCTGCTCATCCGTTGTCCTGCCTCATGGAATCATCTCATCCCCCGGAGAACCCCGCTCACTACTCGGCAGTCGTGACTTCCGTCCTCCGGAGCACGTCCGACCCCAGTTGGTAGCCACGGCGCACCACGGACACGATGTGGTATTGCGGAACCTCGCTGCCTCCGGCGACGCTCTCCAGGCCCTCGTGGAGACGCCCATCCATCCGCCCGTCCGCCGGTACCTCCGTGATCCCGACCGCGGCCAGATGCCGCATGCAGTCGCGGCGTGCGGAAGCCACCTGCGCCGCGAGGGTATCGCCCCGGTGGGACAGGGCGTCGTACACCCAGTCCAGCGCGTCCATCAGCCGGACGCTCTCCAGCGCCAGGCGGCGCGCCTGCTGCCGCGCCTGCCGCGCCTCCTCGCGCGCTTCCTCCAGGAGTGCGTCGTCCCCGCGCCGCAGCTCCGCCAGCTCGCGGTAGCGCGCCTCCAGCCCCTCCGTCGCCGCGGAAAGGCGCAGAAGCAGGCGTCCGTGGCGGGCGACGATCTCCATCGGGTCGGTGGGGACCGGATCCGTCAGCGCGGCAGCACCCTCGCCGACAGTGGCGGCCGTGTCCGGCGTAGGGGCGATCTGCGACGCGGCCTTCCCCTTGCCCGCTTTCCCAGCTTTCCCCGCCTTGTTCGCCCGCGGCCCGGCCGGGCCTGTCGCCCGGGCCTTGCCGGCGCCGACGGGCTTGTCCGTTTCGCCTTCCCCTGGCAAAGCTAGCAGCTCCTCGCTGCTGTTGCGGGCGGGGAGGCCGTCCAGGTCGCGTTCCAGCGCCTGAAGGTCCAGCGAGGCGAACGAAATCCGGCGGGCAGCACCGCTGATCGCGCCGTTACCACGGCCCTTCGACGGATTTGTGTCGGTTCGGTCGGTCAAATTGTGGTGTCCATCCTGCCGCGCGGTGCCGGGAATACGGCGACTACTCTTGATTATCTACGCCGACAGCACGGTTCTTCAGGGTTGTGCCGTCTCTGGTACCTATGCCAGCCCGATTCCGCGCGGCTGCAGGCAGGTTCCCGGTCGGAATACGGGGTCCCGGCCGCGTGATACGGGCGAAGGCAAGAATTGGGCCAGAGCAAGGCAGGCAGACGACAAGACCGAGATATCCGCCGCGGCGCTGCCGGAACGTCAGGGCAATGCCGGACGCGCGCGTCCGGAAAGGCAGGCGGCGGCGGGCGAACCGGGCAAGGGCGTTGCCGCCGCGCGCGCAATGCAAGGAAGGACGGTAGCTACCCGGCGTAGATGACGCGCAGGGACTCCTCCAGCGTGGTCATGCCCAGGAGGATCTTTTCCATCGCGTCCTCCTTGAGTGTCTTCATGCCCGCTTCTATGGCCGCCTCGCGGATGGCGTACGAGGAGGCGTGCGCCAGGATCAGCTCGCGCACCTTGTCGGTGACCGGCATCAGCTCGAAGCAGCCGATTCGCCCCTTGTAGCCGCTGCCCTTGCAGGTGTCGCAGCCGCGTCCCCGGTAGAAGGTGACCTTGCTCTTGTCTATCTCGTCCAGGCTCATGCCGAGTCGCTTGACCGCGTCGCGCGGCGGCTCGTAGGGCTGCTTGCACTTCTCGCAGACCTTGCGCAGGAGGCGCTGGGCCAGGACGCCGACCGTCGCCGAGGCGATCAGAAACGGCTCGACGCCCATGTCCATAAGGCGCGCGACCGCGCCCGGGGCGTCGTTGGTGTGCAGCGTGGAGAAGACGAGGTGGCCGGTGAGCGCCGCCTCGATGGCGATCATCGCCGTCTCCTGGTCGCGCATCTCCCCGACCATGATGATGTCCGGGTCCTGGCGCAGCATGGAGCGCAGGCCCGCGGCGAAGGTCATGCCCGCCTTGTTGTTGACGCCGACCTGCGTGATGCCCTCCAGCTCGTACTCGACCGGGTCCTCGATGGTCAGGATGTTCTTCTCACCCGAATTGACCTTGGAGAGGCAGGAGTAGAGCGTGGTGGACTTGCCGGAGCCGGTGGGGCCAGTGACGAGGACGATCCCGTAGGTGCGCAGGATCATCGACTCGAACATGTCGTAGGTGTGGGGCAGCAGCCCCAGCTTGTGCAGCCCGACCGAGATGTTGCTCTTGTCGAGGACGCGCATGACGACCTTCTCGCCGAAGACGGAGGGAAGGGTAGAGACGCGGAAGTCGTACGGGCGGCCGTCGATCACCAGGGAAATGCGCCCGTCCTGCGGGGCGCGCTTCTCGGCGATGTCCATGTCCGCCATGATCTTGATGCGGCTGGTGAGCGCCGCCTGCGCCGCCTTGGGAACGTTCAGGCCGTCGATCAGGATGCCGTCGACGCGGTAGCGGACCTTGAGGTACTCCCGCGAAGGCTCGATGTGGATGTCGGACGCGCCGTCCGCGATCCCCTTGGCGATGACGCCGTTCGTGAGGCGGATGACCGGGGCCTGGTTGGCCTCGTCCATCTCCTCGTCGACGCTGAGGTAGTTGTCGGGCTTCTTCTTGTCGAGGGAGATTTCCTCTTCCTCGAAGTCCTTGATCGCCTTCTCCGCCTCGATGCCGCCGGTGCGGTAGTTGCTGTTGATGGCGGCGAGGATGTCCTCCTCGGTCGCGATGACCGGCTCGATCTCCTTGCCGGTGATCAGGCGTATCTCGTCCGTAGCGAAGATGTCGAGCGGGTTCTTCATGGCAAGCCGGAGCTTGCCGTTCTCGATCGAGAGCGGGATGATCTTGTAGCGACGGGCGAGGTCCTGCGAGATCAGCTGCGCGGTGCGCGGGTCGATGGTGTCGTCGTCCGTCAGGTCGGCGTAGCTGAAACCCCAGTGCTGACCCAGCATGCGGACCCGGTCACGCTCGCC
Organism: Armatimonadaceae bacterium; assembly: GCA_035539875.1. Classification (GTDB taxonomy): domain Bacteria; phylum Armatimonadota; class Armatimonadia; order Armatimonadales; family Armatimonadaceae; genus CALEKU01. The sequence goes on along the minus strand of DATLHN010000480.1, from coordinate 13,623 downwards.
GACCAGACCCATCGAGACCAGCAGTTCGCCGATCTGGTTCGACCCGCCCAGCTGCTTCTGCTTTTCCAGGGCGACCGCGAGCTGCTCGGTGGTGATCAGCCCTTCGCGGACGAAGAGCTCACCGATGCGCTCGCCCTGCATCTTGATCTTGTGTTCAGTGTCTGCGGATAGGAGGGACATCAACGGGGTCCTGTCCGCCCGGCGGGCAGAGGGTTTAGAAGTGTTGACCGAATCACTTCCCTATTAGTATAGCAGAATGCACCGGATGTCTTTAGGGTGCAGGCGCCGCGGCGGCGTCCGGACGCCGCCGCACCGGTCGAGTGGATCCCGGTCTGGAAAAGGAAAGGGACCGCGCCCGTACCGCAGCGCGGTACGGGCGCGGTCCCATCCCGGGGCTACTGGCTACACCGGGGTAGTGCCGGGGGGGCAGTCGTCAGTCCTTGACCACGCGCGCCGTGATGAAGACGACGATCTCCGAGCGCCGCTTGGCGACGTCCGACCGGCGGAAGAGCTGCCCGAAGAAGGGCAGGTCGCCGAGGAACGGCACCTTCTGGAGGTTCTTGATGTCGTCCTCCCGGATGAGGCCGCCGATGGCGATGGTCTCGCCGTCCTTGACCCGTACCGTGGAGTCCACGAAGCGGGTCGAGATCTGCGGCAGCGCGATCCCGTTGGAGAGGCTGAGGAACGACGAGATCGTCGATACCTCCGGGTGGACGTACATCGTGATCGTGCCGTCGTCGCTGGCCTTGCCGGTCACCTTGAGGGTGATGCCGACTGTGGCCGTCTCGGTCTGGATCGTCTGCCCCTGCGGCGTCTGCTGGATCGAGACGACGTACTTGATCTGGTCGCCGATGAACGCCGTGGCCTGTTCGCCGTCGAGCGCCGAAAGGTTCGGCGACGAGAGCACCTTGCCGCGGTTGTTGTTCGCCAGCGCGTCGAGCGTCATGCCCACCGAGTACGGCGTTCGGAAGATGCCGCCGAATCCCAGGTCCCGGGCAGGACCACCGTTCACGGTCCCGCCGTTGCCGGCGTCGAGCTCGCCCACGTCCAGCGGCCGCGTGAAGTCGTAGCGGAGGCCGAGCTTCTGCAGGTCCTCGCGGTTGACGTCCATCACCTTCGCCTCGAAGTATATCTGAGGCACCTTGACGTCTACCTGCGTAAGCACCTCCCGGGCCCGGGCGACGTCCGCCGTGCTGCCGGTGAGCAGAAGGACGCGCGGCCCCTTGTTGCCCGCCGTGGACGTGTCCGCCGTACCTCCCGCCGAGGGAGTGCCCGCCGTACCGCCGCCGCCGCCACCGGTGCCGCCCGACGCGCCCCCGCCGCCCGCAGGCGCGCTGGAGCTGGAGCTGAAGGTAGCCGACCCGCCGCTCGCGTTCGAGACGAAGCCGGGGGTGGGCCCGGGCTGCGCGGTCACCGTCGGCACCAGGCGGGCCAGGATGGTGATCAGGTCGTTGACGTTCGCGTACTTGACCGGGTAGATCTCCGTGCTCGCGCCGACCGACGGGAGCGAGATCGCCTGCTCCATCTGCTCCACGAACGCCTTGACCGAGTCCACGCGCTCGCGGCTTTCGGTGAGGACCAGGAGTTTGGACACGGAGGGGGAGGCGATCGTCGCCGCCTTGTCAAGCTCCGGCAGCTTGATGCCGGGGAACTTGTCGCCCAGGGCCTTGTACAGCTCGCCCGGCGCGGTGTACCGGTAGCGGATGAACTCCGTCACCTGGGTGCCGCTGCGCCCGCCGCCGCTGATGATCGAATTGACGGAGGCCGGGGTTCCGACCACGTACGCCGAGCCGAACCGGGCGTACTGGAAGCCGGACAGCCGCGCGATCATGTCGAGCGCGTCGGTCATGGACACGCGCTTCAGGGAGACGGTGACGTTGCCCTTGACGTCCGCGCCGGTGACGATGTTGATGCCGGACTGGAGCGAGAGCGCCTTCAGGACGTCGTTGATGTCCGCCGCCACGAAGTCGAGCGAGACGCGCCGCTCTTCGAGCTGCTCGATCGTCAGCGTGGCACCCGCCGTAGCGGCGGGGCCTGTCGCCGCCTTCGCCGCGGCAACCACCGGAGCCACGGTCGTCGCCGCCGCCGCTGCGGCGGGCTTGGCGTCCTGCTTCAGGGCGCGATTCTTCGCAGAGCGGAGGGGGCGGACGGTATAGGCCGCCGCGGGCGTTCCGGGGGCTGTCGTCTTCGCCACCGCCGCGGCGGCGACCGTGGCCGCGGAACCCGGGTGGGCGATCAGGGACGGGTACGCGGTCGTCGCGCTCGGAGCGGCCGTGGACATCAGCGGCTTCTTCTTCGCGGTGACCGCTTTCGTCGGGGCAACGGCGGCGGCGGGCCGTACGGCCTTCGCCACCTTCGCCACGACCGGCGTTACCTTCGCCACCGGCGGGGCGACCGGGGCGGGGCGCGCCGCTGCGGCGGGAAGGCTGGCCACCGTGGCGACCACCGGGGCGGCCTGGGCCGCCTGTATGTCCGGGGCAACGCCCTTCGACGCCGCGGCGAGCTTCGGGGCCGTGACGGGCTTTTCAGCGGCGACCACGGTGGGAGTGGTCTCTATCAGGCTGCCGGCCTTCGCGCCGAGCGTCGCGCCGACCGTGATCTTCGCGACGGCGATCGGCTCGACCGGGGCGGCGAGCGTCGCCATGAGGGCGGGCTTGGAACTGACCCGGGCCGGTGACGCCGCCGGGGACGCGACGGACGCGACCGCGGCCGCACCTGCCGTCGTGGCGGGCGTGACTTCGGAGGCGATCATCTTCACCCCCGCGCCGGGGTTCAAAGCCGCCGCGACCGTCGCCGCGCTCATGCCCGGCTTGCAGACGATGACCTCCCAGCGGGTGCCGTCGGGCGAACCCTGGAGCACGTGGGGCAGCGCCTGGCGGGTGTTGGCGACGACCTGGACCGTGCCGCCGAGCTGCGAGGCGTAGCGGACGTTCCAGACGCCGTTCTGGCGCACGCTCTTGTAGCCGACGCCCTCCTCGCTGAGGCCGGGAATCGTGATGACCGTGGCGTTCGGCTTGCCGAGCGTCCGGATCTCCGGGCGGAACGACTTGGTCCCCTGGATCACGATGCGGGTACCGAACTCGCTCGGGTGGACCGCGACGCTGGTCACCTTGTTGCCGCGGCTGACTCCGGTGCGAGCCGCCTCCGCCGCGGACGGGCGTGCCACCCGGTAGGTGTGGCGGCGGTAGGCGCGCCGTCCGACAACCCGGCGGCTTGCGGAATAGCGCCGGACGCCGCTCTTGCGGACCACCTTCTTGGTGATCGTCTTCTTCGCCGCCACGGACGGGCGGGAGGTGACGGGCGAGGGTTGCTGCGGCGCCGCGTTCGCGGCATCCATTCCCACGCCGGAGACGAGGCCCAGCGCGGCGAGCGCCAGAGTGTACATCTGCTGTTTCTGCTGATTAGTTCGCACGGGAGCTCTCCGTATTCCCCAGTTTAATGGTTACAATGCGCGGTGTGAGACCGTTCGGGTCCCGGACGTCGATGCCGTTCGCGTGAATCGCCGTGACCACGAATCCGAGTCCAATTTCGTCGCCGACCATGACAAAGCGGCGCTCATCGTCCGCTCCGCGCAGGATGGCCACGCTGCGCGAGCCGCCTTCTCCGAGGACGACGCCGGTAACGTCGAATTCGGGCGCCGCCGGAGCGGGGATCTCGACAGGACCCGCTGGCTGAGGGACCGGCGTAACGGGCGGAGCGGGGACGGGAGGGACCGGCCTGGGGTTCACTATCCTGTCGATGACGCCCGGGAGTCTGGGGAAGCTGCCTGACACTCCCCCCGTGATCGGCGCGGACGGCTTAACTGCCACCCGGCCCGTCGAAGCCATCGCTACCGCCGCCGCGCCGTTGGGCATGAACGGGTCCCGGCCGGCGGGGGAGAACACGACGCGGGTGGGGTCGTACGCGCTCGCCGCCTCGACCCCCTCTTCGTTGGCCTCGCCAGCCTTCGCCGTCGTGGCCGTGTTGTCCGCGGCCGCCTTCCCCGGACTCGTCGCGCCCGACGCCGCCGTTGTCGGCGCCTTCGACGCAGCGGGCGGCGGGGCCGCCATCTGCATGACGAAGAAACCGAACACGCCCGCGGCCAGCACGATCAGAGCGATCAGCTTGGGTAAATCCTTCTTGTCGACTGGTTTCATCTCGACTTCTCCTCGGGCCGACCACCGCTTGCGGTCCCGAATACCTTTCTCTCCGGGGCTACCCGCGGGGCGTTCCGGGCGTACGGGCGTCGTCGCCGCTGCGCGGGGAGGATTCCCCCGCGGCCGACGCCGACTGTTTCGGGACCGCGGCTCCTGCCGCGGGCTTCGGGCCGCCCGTCGCCGGGACGGAAGCGGCCTCGCCCTCCTTGAAGATGAACCCGGTCAGGTTCACGTTGACGGTCAGCACTGGGTTCTTGTCCTGAGCGGAGTTCGCGGGCGGGGCGGCCTTGATGCTCTCCACCGACAGGATCTTCGGGAACTCGGTCAGCCGGTACAGGAACCGGGCGACGTTCCAGTACGATCCACGAACCTGCATATCGACGTGAAGTTTGTCGTAGGGCCAGGGCTTGAACTTCTTGCGCTCTTCCTTGTCCGCGGGCGGGGGCGGAGCGGGCTCCAGCGTGGGCCGGACGGAATCGACGCGCAGGCTCACGGACTTCGCCAGCGTCTCGGTCTGCTTGAGTAGCGTGGGGACGTACTCGTTCGCCGAGACGGACGATTCCAGGTAGCGCAGCTTGCTGCGGGTGGCCTCGTACTCCCCCTCGACCGTCTCCAGGCGCTTCGCGATCTGCTCGCCGCTGGCGACGTCCGCGCGCTTCTGGTTCACCTGCTGCTGGAGCTCGTTGATCCGGCCGTTTTGCAGGAACCAGAGCCCGCCGGATGCCAGCAGGGTCACGCCCATCAGGCCGCCGAGTACTGCGCAGGTCTGCTTGGACGGCTTGAGGTTCAGCAGGGGGGCGGAGGGGGCGGAAGATCGTCCCGTCGGGTTAGGCGATGCCATCGTTCTGTCCTCCCACCGCGCCAGCGGTCTTCCCGACGGGGTTCTCCGCCTGTGGCGTCACGAAAACGGAGGCCCCTCCGACCGGGCTCCCCGCGGCGGCGTCCGCCGGTCCGCCCTCGAGGTTGCGGCGGGCGGGCAGGCCCTTCGGGCCGCCCTCGCCGTCGGCCGCGCCGGTGGGCGCTTCCGCAGTCTGCTCCGCTCTGCGGACCGGCCGCACCTGCGCCTTTATCTCGAACTGGACCCGCTGTACCTTGTCGTCCGTGTTGGCGTTCGTGGTGTTGGAGAAGGTCAGGTCCGCCTTCCCGAAGATCGGGTGGAGCTGTATCTGGCTCATGGTCTGGCCGACCAGGGTCTGCGAGCTGGTCATCCCCGTCAACGTCAGGTTCGTGTCTTCCGCCCCGCCCGTCGAGGTGAGGTTGGAAAGCCAGGTGCCGGACGGCAGCGACTGCGAGATGGCCATGAAGAGCGTGGGCCAGCGCAGGGTCGAGAGCCGCGCCCCCTCCAGGGTATCCACCTTGGGCGTGAGGGACGCGGTCTCGGTCTCTACTTCGGCGATGCGGTCGAGGGTCGGCTGGAGGCGCAGCATCTCGGCGTTCAGCGAAGCCAGCTCGCCGTTCAGGGTGAGGGTGCGCCCGCCCAGGTAAAGCCCGGTCAGCATCAGCAGGGCGGCGGAAGCGGCGACGCCGGTGAAGAGCTGACGGGTCAGCGTCTCCAGGCGCTTCTTCTCTTCGCGTCGCGCCGATATCAGGTTAATATTTGGCATGGTTGATCCCTTGCGATGGTCCCTTCCGAAGGCGCTCTACTTAACGCCGGGGACGACCATGAACTCCTTAACGGCCAGGCCGAGGGCGGTGCCGAGGCGCGGAGCCTGCTCCTGGAGCCAGGCGGTCGCTTCCGGGGCGGCGTCGATGGCGGGGTTCTCGAACGGGTCGCCGACGCGCACCTCGGTGCCCAGACGCGCCGTCATGTAGGGCGCGAGGCCGGTCATCTGCGCGGAGCCGCCCGCGAGGATGATCTCCGAGAGCGGCTGCGACGAGGCACCTTCCGGGAGCTGCGACTGGTAGTAGTTGATGGAGCGGCGGATCTCGCGCAGCAGTTCGTCCAGGATGTTCTGGACGGCACGCGGGGCGTCGTACGCGGCGGCGCTCTCGCCGCCCTGCACCAGCACGTTGAGGTCGAGTTCCGCCTTGCGCCGCTCGGCGTCGGCGATGTCCACGCGCAGCTGATTCTTCAGCGCGTCGGTGAACGTATCGCCGGCGATCGGCAGGGAGCGGGTGAGCTGGAACTGGGTGCCGAGGGTGATCGTCACCTCGGTGTGGGACGCGCCGATATCGACGATGGCGCGCAGGGTGCCGTCGTTGTAGCGGCTCCAGTTGCACTCCGCGAGCGAGCGGACCAGTGCGAAGGCCTCCACATCCACGGCCACCGCCTCCAGCCCTGCGCGCTCCAGGGCTGCCACCCGGGAATCCACCATCTCGCGCGGAGCGGCCACCAGCATGACGTTCATCTGCCCCGGGTCCTCGGGGTCGGGGCCGAGGATCTCGAAGGCCAGCGCGGAGTCCTCGACATTCGAGGAGATGAAGCGCCCCGCCTCGAACCGGATCGACTTGCGCAGCATCGGCTCCGGCATGGTCGGCATCTGGACCTGCCGGACGACAACCGTCGGGCCCGCAACGGAGACTACAGCGCCGGTCGCGGAGACGTTGGCCGCCTTGAGCATCTGGCGGATCGCCTGACCCACGGCCTCGCGGTCAATGACGACGCCGTCGCGGATCGCGCCGGGGGGGGTCTTCTGCTGGGCGGCCCGCACCACGCGAAAGCCGTCCCGATGCGCATCCACCTGGACCGCCTTGAGGTTGGCGCTGCCGATATCGAGGCCGACGAGCGTCTCTTTTCCGAATAACGATGCGAGGACGGACACGAGAAATACCTCCCTGTGCAGCGGATCGCACTCGAACGGCGGATCACGTCTACGCTGCTTCTACCGACCGGTTCCGCGACTGGATCTTCTTCGGGCGCTCCGCCACGGGGGAGAACTACGCTCCGAGGTGTATGGACGCATTTAGCGGCGCGGGTGGGGAGGAGGAAGCCTGCTCTCTTGCCGTGCCCGAAACCATTATTGGGAACGGCAGGAGCAAACTGGAGACGGGTGGGATGGCAGACGCGCGTAAACCGAAACATTGCCGGGTTTTGCGACGGCATAAGGCTTGCATTCCCACGGAAATGCGCCCGGGGTCATGCACATTTCGGGCAATAAACCTATCCGCGCATGGAATAAGGGAGAAAAGAAAGCCCGTGCTGACCGATAATGCCCGTATTCCTGCCTGTCTTCGCGGTAGGCCGGGAGGGCGCGCGGGTGTAACGCGGGCGTGCCTGAATTAGAGATTCCACAACCCGTCGTATAATCGGAAGAGACAATGTCCGAATCCACGAAACCGAACCACCCGGCGACTGACCTTACGGTCCTGTCGTGCGAGTCGTCAGCGCCGACCACGCCGGGGCCGGCGCTGCTGCGGTCCGAGGCGCTTGCCGTCCCCCCGGAAGCGCCTCCTGAGCGGCCGGTGCTCACGCTGGTCACGACGGGCGGGGCCGACGCACGGCAGGAGGGGGGAGGCATCCCGCCTCCCCCTGCCGACGACGAGGAGGCCGATGACGACCTCCTGAGTCTGGTGGAGGCCGAAGCCATCCGTGTCGGCGGCGATGATGCCGACGATGGCGGCGCAGAGGAAGAACGCGGCGCGGCGCGGGGTGAGGATGCGGCGGCGGTGGCGGCATCATCGCCGCGCGGGGGGCGGCCGCGCCTGGAGGTTGTCGCCTCGCCGCCGGCCCCGACGTCGAACCGGACGGCGGGCGAACGGCAACAGGAAGACGTTGCCTACCGCTTCCCCTACAGCCGCGCCGTGCTCGAGGTCGTGCCGGACATCGTGGAAACGTTCTGCGCGCGGCTTTCCTGGCACCGCGGCAAGGCCATTCTCCCGCTGTTCGAGTCCACGGCGCTGCGCCCGATCGCCGAGGTCACGCGCGCCGGGCAGAAGTACCCCATCTTCCTGTCGCAGCACGCGCGCCGCCGCCGGGACTGCGTCGTCCTCGGCGGGCGGCGCAAGGCCGCCAAGTCGTGGCGCTGCGCCCTGCGCTGCGCCGCCGTGATCCAGGGGCGCGAGGACCGGTTCACCTGGCTCTGGCGCGTGACCGCGACCGCCGCGGCGATGGCGCTCCCCGTCACTCCCGGTGCCGACGGTGAATTCCTCGACGACGCGGTGACGCTGGCTCTGCCCCTCGCGCCCGCGAAGCACCAGCTTCTGACGCTGCCCGGGCTGGAGGGGCGCGCCCTCGTCGTCTGGATGCACGACATCGCCATCAGCGTGGTGGCCGGAGTGGCGGAGGCCGAGGAGCCGGTGACGGAACTGGCCGAGGAGGGTGGGGACGCGGTCTCGGTGGAGGCGGCGCGCCGGGCGGCCCCCCTGGGCGTGCCCGTACTCTCGGCGGACGCGCGCGGCGTCTACCTGCACCTGCGCGGGGCGCAGTTGGGCGGGACCGGGACGGTACTGCGCTGGGAGACCTGGCTGAACCCGGCGCGCACGGCCGCGGAGGCGCTCGCCGCACTGCTGCGGCACGTGGCGGACGCCGCGGACCGGGCACAGATCCCGACCGGGCAACTGGAGGCGGTGAGGGCCGGGGCGTCGTCGTCTCCCGCCGCCGACCCGGCCTTCGCCCCGTTCCTGAACCGTCTCGCGGCCGACAGCACGGCCGACCTGATGCGCGAGGACCGCGTGGACAAACGCGGCGCGGACAAGCGGCTGTTCCGCGCCGTGCCCGGTAAGGCGGACAAGCACCTGTATGGCACGGGGGCGGATAGCGCGCTCGCCGCCTGCGCCCTCCTGTCGCGGTACCGGATGACGGGCGACGACGCCCTGATCCGCCTGGCCCGCCTGCTTACGAACGGAACCTGCGAAGCGCAGATAAACATTGAGGAGAGCGCACACTGGGGCGCGGTCTGGGAGGCGCTGCACAAGAAAAAGGTCTGGGCGGACGTCGAGGGCGAAAAGACCCTCTCCGTGGCGACCACCGCCCGGGCCGCTAAGGGGCTGCACCTGCTGCACGCGCACTTCGGGGTCGATCTGTACCAGCGCACCGCCCTGCACGCCGCTCAGTGGCTCATGCTGAAGATGGACGCCCACGGGCGCATGGCCGGGGACCGGTTCGCCGAGGAGGGACCTCCCGTTTCGGACGGCTCGCCCTGGACGATGGTCGAGACCCTGACGGCGCTCGTGGAAACGTTCCGGGTGACGGGAAACGAAGTCTTCCTGAAGACCGCCCTTCGGGTGGTGCGGGCGCTCCAGGAGGGACTGGCGGACGCGTCCCTGCCCCTCTCGCAGGCGTCCACGGAGCACCTGGCCGCCGCCATCGAAGGGGTTCTCCTCGTTTCACGCGAGTACGAGAGCGAGGAGATGATCGCGCTGGCGAAGCAGATGGGGCTCGGTCTGCGCAGCCGCCGCCTCCCGGACGGCAGCCTCGGCGATCCGACGGCGGGCAGCGGCGGCGACGGCAGTACGGTCCCCGCGGCCGATCTCTACGCCGACCTGCCGAACCTGTGGCCGACGCTGGCCGGGGCCCGGGCCGCGCTCGCGCTGGCGCGCGTGGATTCGGACCCGCTCTGGCCGGTCTGCGCCCTCCGGGCGCTGCGGGCGGCGGCGCGCGTGGCGTCCGACGCGGCGGCGCGATCGCTGCCGCTGCCTGTCTCGCTGCTGACGTACCTGACGACGCAGCCCACGAACCTCCTGCTCACCGTGGCGCAGCGCGCGCCGAACGCGCAGGCGGACCTGGACCGGGGCACGATAACGCGCGCCTGGCAAACCTTCGGCCCGGACCCGGCGACCAACGAGTACATCCGCGCGTTCGCGCCGGGGACCGAGGAGCCGGTCGACCATCTGGCGCTGGTGTGCCCGGTCACGCAACAGGTGCTCATAGCCGTGATCACGCCGCCGGACGCGGAGGAGGTGGACCTGGTGAAGAACGGCCGGAAGCCCTTCGTGCGCTCCCTGCTGGACGGCGACTACGGCTCCCGGGCGCGGACGGTCCCGCTCGGGGACGGCGCGGAGGCGCGCGTCGGCGTCTACCTGGCGGACACCTGACCGTGGCCACTGTCGCCGCTCCGGTGCGGCTTGATGGCGCGATAGCCCTGGTCACGGGCGCGGGGCGCGGTATCGGCGTGGAGATTGCCCGCTTGCTCGCCGCTGAAGGGGCCTCGGTCGCGCTGTCGTATCGCACATCGCGCGCGGGGGCAGAGGACGCGGCGGAGCGGATCCGGGTTGCGGGGGGCGCCGCGATACCGCTTCAGGCGGACCTGACGGTGGCCGCGGACGCCGAGCGGCTGGTCCGGGAGACGCGCGAGACCCTGGGCGGACTGGATATCCTCGTCAACTGCGCGGCGGGGTTCGGCCCGGCGAAGAGTCTGGTGGACGCGACGTGGGAGGAGGTCGACCGGGAGTGGGAGGACGTCGTGTCCCCGGTCGTCCACGTGACCCGCGCCGCGCTGCCTCACCTGATCGCGCAGAAGCGCGGGCGCATCGTCAACCTCTGCGCCACGCTGGTCCGTCGGCCCGCGTCGGGGTACGGAGCGCACACGATGGCGAAGGCCGCCGTTCTCGCCTACACCCGGACGCTGGCCAAGGAGGTCGGCCCGCACGGCGTCACCGTGAACGCGGTATCGCCGGGGATGACGCTGACGGACTTTACCCTTTCACTGCCCGAGTCCGTGCGGGAGGGCGTGGCCGCCCGCACGCCCCTGCGCCGCCTGGCGGGTCCCGAGGACGTCGCCCGGGCCGTGTTGCTCTTCTGCTCTCCGTGGGCCGACTTCATCACGGGGGCGGAGCTCGCGCCCGACGGCGGCCTCGCTCTGTGACGCGCGGATTTGTGTGAACTTTCCCACGGCGCGCGTGTCTCTAAAGTTAGGAGACGTCCGCACCCGACGTCGAGGTAAGCGTGGGATGACGCCGGTGTCATTTATCAGTCGCTGGTTTCGTCTAATCAATCGATCTACTTGCGCGGAAAGCTCTATCGAAAGGGACCCGGTTGAGCCAACCAGGGACAGGGAACATGAAAGAAGAGATCAGCGTACTAGGGAGAGTAGGAGGGCGCAATGGCTGACGTGAGGGGACTGAGCGCGGTGGCGGCTCACGCAATGGTGCGGCCCAAGCGCGAGTTCGATACGCTGGTTCAGCGGTACCACAAGCAGGCGTATAATATCGCCTATCGGCTGACCGGGAACCATTCGGACGCGGAAGACCTGACGCAGGAGGCATTCGTGCGCGCCTTCCGGTTCTTCGACAACTACCGCCGCGACCTGCCGTTCGAGAACTGGCTGTATCGGATCATGAGCAACCTGTTCGTGGACGAGCTGCGCCGGCGGCCGAAGGCCCGCGTGCAGTCGCTCGACGCCCCGGTGGGCAACGACGCCACCAGCGAGAGCAACGCCTTTCTCGAGATTCCGGACTCGCGCGAGAACCCGGAGAGGGTAGTTCTCCACGAGGAGCTGGACGAGCGGATTCAGAAGGCGCTTTCCACGCTGCCGCCCGATTTCCGAACGACCGTGATCCTGGCCGACATCGAGGGCATGTCCTACGAAGAGATCAGCGAGACGATGAAATGCTCGCTGGGGACGGTACGATCTCGCCTGCACCGTGGGCGCAAGCTGCTGCGGAGCAAGCTTGCGGGCTTCGCGCTGAAATGATTCTCGGGCTCCCGCTGGACGGGGTGCGCCGCGCCTCCGGTTTATTCGCGCACGCGCTCCGATATCCGCATTGGCGGGAGTCCTCGCCCCGGCGCGGACGCTTCCGACGAGGGTAGCGACCGTTGCCGGACCGGCGGGGAATACGGGGAGGCCGCGCAGCCGTTCCGGCTGCTGACGCCGCACCGTAGACGCTCCGTCGTGTGACTTCTCGGTAAAGGGGTACGTCTCCATTGAACTGCCGAAAGGTAAGTGGCCTCCTGTCGGCCTACCTGGATCGGGAACTGACGGTTGCGGAGGCCGATGTGGTCTCCGGACACCTGGACTCCTGTTCCCTCTGTCGGTCAGAGTATGAGAGTCTCCGCGAGACCAAGCAGATGCTCGCTTCGCTCGCCTTCCAGACTTCCCGGGTGGAGTTGGAGGAGCTTCTCCTTAGCTCCGCGGATCGCAGTTCGCGACGCGGCCCGCTCGCCCGCTTCGTACCGGAGTGGCTATCGGACCGACTGGCCTACTGGGGCAGCCTCCTGGAGTCCGCGCCCGCCTCTTCGGAGCCGCCCTCCCGATTCCGGGCCGTCGCCGCTACCGCGCTCCTGTCACTTGCCGGAATCTGTCTGGCGTCCGCGTCGCTCAACGGCCCGCGCGAGGAGGCGATGGCCTCCGCCGCTATTGACGCCGCCGCCTATCCCCTGGCTCTGGGGGCGAACCTGTCGCCCGGAATGCGGTCCTCCGGGGCGGGCATGATTCAGGCTGCGGTTCCTGCCGCCGCTGCCTCGCCTCGTGGCCCGGTCTTCCTGGGGCGCGGCAGCGGCACCGCTATGACCGTCAGCGTCGATTCGCCCGCCGCTCACCCGGGCTGGATACCGATGCACCCGGCCGGGCATCCGGCGGCCATGGGCGGGACGGCGGTTTATCCGGCGGGCGGCCACTGGCACCTCCCGAGTTCGGGCGGCGGTTACGGAATCGTCCCGACACGCCAGACCAGCTTCATCTATCGCCACCAGGCCGCCGTCGTCGGCCACTGACGGCGAGAGCGCGAGAAGGCAAAAAGCCGCCCCCGAACCCGGGGGCGGCTTTTCCGTATTCCGGGCGTCGGCTACATCCGGCGGATGCGCGGGTCGTTCGGGTTGCCCTCGCGTGCCATCTCCGCCTGCATGATCATGTTCTCCAGGTCGGTGCGGTTCATGGCCCGCTGGAGCGCCATCTCGCGGCTGATCGCGCCCTTCATGTACATCTCTTTCAGGCCCATGTCCATGGTCTGCATGCCCATCGCGCCGGACGTCTGGATCATGGAGGTGATCTGGTGCGCCTTCGCCTCGCGGATCAGGTTCCGGATGGCGGGGGTCGCGATCATGATCTCCTGGGCGCAGACACGCCCCGGCTGGTTGTGGCGCGGGATCAGCTGCTGGCAGAGGACCGCCTGCAGGTTGTTCGAGAGTTGGAGGCGGATCTGCTCCTGCTGGCCGGGCGGGAAGGAGTCGACGATGCGGTCGACCGTGGACGCCGCCGAGTTGGTGTGCAGGGTGGCGAAGACGAGGTGGCCCGTCTCCGCGGAGGAGACCGCCATCTGCATGGTCTCCAGGTCGCGCATCTCGCCGACGAGGATAACGTCCGGGTCCTCGCGCAGCGCGGCGCGCAGCGCGGCGGGGAACGCCTTCGTGTCCTGCCCCAGCTCGCGCTGGTTGATGATGCTCATCTTGTGATTGTGCAGGTACTCGATCGGGTCCTCGATCGTGATGATGTGCTCGGAGCGCGTCAGGTTGATCGCGTTGATCATCGCCGCGAGGGTGGTCGACTTGCCGGAGCCGGTGGTGCCGGTGACGAGGACGAGGCCGCGCTGCTCGCCCGCGATCTTCTCCAGGATCTTCGGCAGCATGAGCTGCTCGATCGACTGGATCTTGAACGGGATGACGCGGAGGACG
>DATLHN010000479.1:0-1957 GCA_035539875.1 Armatimonadaceae bacterium | reverse complement strand
GACCCCGAGCGCATCCTGCTCGACTTCCATAAGGGGCCGGACGGCAAGTGGCTCGCCCCCGAAATGCCCGGCGTGCGCCTCGGCGCGTTCGAGATTCCGAGCGGCGGTATCTCAATCCGAGGGAGGATGTACGTCGTCTTCACCACCGACTACCAGCGCGACAAAGGGCTGATGGGACGCTCGGTCCTGTCCGTCTCCGAGGACGACGGCCGCAGGTTTCGCGTCCTCTACGACCTTTCGCGTACGGCTTTCATAAACGTCTCGATGTGGCAGGCGGGCGAGTGGCTTTACATTTTCGGCAGCGGCGCGTACCGCCGGAGCAGCGTCCGCCTGGCCCGCGTCAAGGCGTCGGACATCGAGAAGCGCGACGCGCTCGAATACTTCGGCGGTGTGGGCAGGGACGGGCGGCCCCGCTGGTCCCGGCGCGAAGGTGACGCGGTTCCGGTCTTCAAGCACGACGTGGTCGGCGAGTTCTCGGTCGCCTACATCACCGTGGTCGGGCGGTATGTCGCGCTCTACAACTCCTCCGCGCCGCGCGGCATCACGATGCGCTCGTCGCCGACTCCGTGGGGTCCGTGGTCGGACGGCCAGGTGATCTTCGAGCCGTGGCGCGACGGCGGCTACGGGCACTTCCTGCACATCTCCTCGACTTTCAAGGGCGACCGGTCGGACACGTTCCACGACCCCCGGCGCGAGGCAGAATGGGGCGGCGAGTACGGCCCCTACCTGATGTCGCGCTACACGACGCCCACCCCGAGCGGCGGCGTCCGCCTTTATTACACCCTGTCCACCTGGAACCCCTACCAGGTCGTCGTCATGCGGACGGATCTGAAACCCGATTCCGGTGCGACACCGCCGCGCTCGTAGAGTCGTCGCACCGTTCGGACGGATTCTTTCAGCCTGTCGGAAACGCGTCCCTCTCGTCATCCGCTCCGTCCGATAGTTCCGCGTGGAGCCGTTCGCAGTAGAAGGCGAAGTCGAGGTGTTCGCAATCCGTGACCCTGTACCGGACGGCATCCCACTGGCGGTCGCGGATACAGGTGATCTCCAGGTGGACGGGGATTTGGCTCCACGCCCCCGGCGCAAACCGAAAGTCGCGTACGTTCTCGAAGGTCAGCAGGAGTCGTCGCGCACATCCCTCGCGCGGCCAGAGTTCCAGCGTCAGGTCTTGCCCCGCGTCCGGGTCAAACCGTTGTGTCAGTTCTATCCGGCCGAGGCGCGGAAATTCTGTCGGTTTGAGTGCGTGGTAATGGTCTATCGCATGGTCCGAATCAGAATCGTTTTTCACGTATCCCGTCGCTTTCTCAGGTCGGTAAGCCCTTCCCGGGCGTCCGCGTGGTTCGGGTCGGCTTTGAGCGCCCGGCGGTACGCCCGCGCGGCCTTGCGCCACTTCCCCTTCTCCTCACGCAATTGGCCGAGGAAGAACCAGGCTTCGGGGACGTCGGGCCGCAGGCGGACGGCTTTCGCGTAGGCGCGCGCCGCCGCCCGCGTTCGCCCCTTCTCCCACAGCACGGCCCCGAGGTTGCGGTGCAGGTCGGCGTCGCCCGGGAATCGAGTGATCCCCGCCCGCCACGTCGCCTCGGCCTCGTCGTAATGGCCGAGATCATAGAGCGTCAGGCCCAGGTTGTTGGGAGCGACCAGATTCCCGGGGTCGAGGCGCAGCGTTGTCCGGTACTCGTCTATCGCCCCGTGCAGGTCACCCCGGGCGCGCAGGGCGTTGGCGAGGCAGCAGTGCGCGTCCGCGGCGTCCGGTTCGGCGGCGAGCACCTGCCGGTACAGGTCGATGGCCTGCCCGAGCGCGCCCGCCTGGCGCAGGGCGATGCCGAGGTTGAGGGCGGCCCCCGTGTCGGTGGAATCCAGCTCCCGGGCACGCCGGTACGCGCGAATCGCCCGGATCGGGTTCCCGGCGTCGAGGAAGGCGTCGCCGAGCAGGCGGAAACCGGGGCCGTGCTCGGGG
>DATLHN010000478.1:0-2938 GCA_035539875.1 Armatimonadaceae bacterium | reverse complement strand
GCCGCCGCGCTGCTGTCCGCGCTCCTCGGGGCCGGTATGTCCTCCGCCGCTGACGCCGCCTACCCGGCGGCACCGCAGCAGGGGCAGCGGCGGGAAGTCAGGTGGAACAACCCGGACGGCCCGGCCATCCCGGGCGTCGAGCACGGCGTGCTGCGCAGCCCGTCGATGGACCGCGAGGTCGGCTACAACGTCTACCTGCCGCCTGGCTACAAGGACGGGAAGGACCGATACCCGGTCGTCTACTTCCTGCACGGGGCCGGGGGCAACGAGAACTCCGACGCGGGCGGCTTCTCCGCGCTGGTCCGCAAGCAGATCGAGGCGAAGGCCATCCCGCCCGTGATCTGCGTCTTCCCCAACGGCGGCATGAGCGGCTACGCCGACCGGCCCGAGCAGAAGGTCATGGGCGAGACGCTGATCGTCAGGGAACTGATCCCGCACATCGACGCGAAGTACCGCACGGTCGCCGCGCGCGAAGGGCGCGCGGTATGCGGCTTTTCCATGGGCGGGGGCGGCGCGATCCGCCTCGCGCTCAAGTACCCCGACCTGTTCGCCGCGGCGGGCTCCTGGGCGGGGGCGCTCGGCGCCCGGCGGGGGGGACCCACCGGCAGCCCGGCCACGCTGGTGAAGGAGAACGCGGACAAAGTGCGCGGGCGCGTCCGCCTGCTCCTGGTCGTCGGCGACAAGGACATGACCTACGGCGGCCACCCCGCCCTCGTCGCCGCGCTCAAGGATTCGAAGATCGCCCACGAGTACGAAGTCCTGCCCGGCGTCGGGCACGACCTGGGCGCGTACCACCAGAAGACCGGCGAGCGGATGGTCCGCTTCGTCGCCGCGGGGTTTCCCCGGAAGCCGGGCGAGTAGGGGGCGTTCAGGCGAAGGGGCCGACTTTCGCGGCGCGGTAGATCATGTTGAGCAGGTTGACCGCCCGCCGCGCCTCCGCCGCCGAGACGAGCGGCTCACGGCCCTCGCGAACGGCGAGGACGAAGTCCCGGATGTTGGACACGTGCCCGTCCGTTCCGATGGCCAGGGGGTCGCTCGCCTTATCGCCCTCCGCGCTGCCGTCGCCGCCTCCGGCTTCCCCTGCCGCCGCCGCCTCGCCCACTTCTTCGAACGGGTCCATCGTCTTGAAGTGCGTCAGGCGGTCGCCGACCAGCATCGCACTGCCGCGCGTTCCGGAGACGTCCACCCGCTCCGGGAATCCGTCGTAGGCGAGCGTGGTCATCGCGATCGTGCCGAGCGCGCCGCTGGCGTAGCGCACGGTGGCGACGCCCAGCGTCTCGCCCTCGATGGCGCGGTGCAGCCCCGGCCGCAGCGTCGCCGACAGCACCTCCACCACCTCGCCCGCCAGCCACTGCACCTTGTCCAGGCTGTGGATGCCCTGGTTCGAGAAGACGCCCGCGTCCAATTCCCAGGTGCCGCGCCACGCGCCGCTGTCGTAGTAGTTCTGGCCGCGGTACCACTTCGTCTCCGCGCAGGCCAGCACGATCTCGCCGAACGCCCCGGCGTCCACCGCGCGCTTCACCTTCTGCGCGTCCTTCGTGAACCGCTCCTGGAAGATGCCGCCGTACGTCACGCCCGCCGCCTTCGCTGCCGCGATCGCCTCGTCCACGGCGTCGATCCAGACGTCGAGCGGCTTCTCGGAGAGCACGTGCTTCCCCGCCTTAGCCGCCTGCGTCGCCATAGGGCCGTGCAGCCCGCTCGGCGTGCAGAGCGTCACCGCGTCCACGTCCGGGCGGTCGAGCAGCTCCTCCAGCGACCCGCACGGCGCGCCGCCGAACTCCGCGGCGAACTTCTCCGCGCGCTCGCGCTCGATATCCGCCGCCGCCACGATGCGGGCGAGGCCCTGCTCCTCCAGCTTGCGGATCGCCCGCCCGTGCGCCCGCGATATCCCCCCGCACCCGACGACCCCGAAACGTAATGGCTCCATTGCTTCCGGTCCCTCCTTACGGCACGCGCCGCCCCCAGGCGGCGCTGAAAACGCGGTACCACTCCAGCCGGTCCAGCGGGAATTCCGCGGCCCGGGCCGCCTCCGCGATGTGCGCCGGGTTCGCCGACCCGACGATCGGGACGATGCCGCTCGGGTGCGCCAGCAGCCACGCGATCGTGATCTGGGTGCGCGTCGCCCCGCGCGCCTCCGCGATCTCGCCGAGCGCGTCCTGCACCGCGCGCAGGCGCGGCTCGTCGGCGTCGCCTCGCGAAAGGACGGCC
This sequence comes from Armatimonadaceae bacterium, assembly GCA_035539875.1. Lineage (GTDB taxonomy): Bacteria > Armatimonadota > Armatimonadia > Armatimonadales > Armatimonadaceae > CALEKU01. The sequence continues at coordinate 730 of DATLHN010000478.1, read as the reverse complement.
TTCGCCAGCGGCGAGTAGGCCAGCGGCACGATTCCCTCCGCCATGCAGAAGTCCAGCGTCCCGTCGCCGGTCGCACCCATGCCCGGCGCGGCCTCCGGGTCGCTGCCCGGCTTTTCCATCTCCCACCCCTCGTAGAACGGCGCGAGGCGCAGCGCGTTGATGAGGAACTGGTTCGAGACGACGGGGGCGTCGAGGTACTTCTGCAGCGCGCGGGTCTGCTCCGGGAAGTAGTTCGAGACGCCGACCGCGCCGATGTGGCCCGCCTTCAGCGCGGCGTTCAGCGCCTTCGCCGTCTCCGCCGGGTGCGTGAACGGGTCCGGACGGTGCAGCTGGTAAAGGTCGATCGCGTCGATACCCATGCGGGTTCGGGAGCGCTCGATGCACTCGGCGAGGTAGGGGGCGGAAAGGTCGTAGTGTCCCGGGCGGATGCCGCCCTTGGTCCATATCTGTATCCGGCTGCGCGCGTCGGGGAACGCGGCGAGGCACTTGCGGAAGACCTCCTCGCAGGTGCCGCCGCCGTAGATGTCGGCGTGGTCGTAGAGCGTGATGCCCGCGTCCAGTGCCGCCCCGAAGGCGTCGATGGCGCGCTTTTCGCGTCCCGCGTCCATCTCGGCGGGGTTCCACGTGCCGGTCAGCCCCATGCAGCCGAGGGCGAGGCGCAGCGTAGAGTTTACGGAGGTGTGCATGTGTGTCCGTTCCCGATCCGCCGCCGTCTCTCCTGCGCGACCCC
>DATLHN010000477.1:0-5789 GCA_035539875.1 Armatimonadaceae bacterium | reverse complement strand
GGCGAGGGCCGCGGCAGCAGTGCCGAGGGCGAACCGGACGACTCCGGGGGGGAGGGCGAGGTGAACCCGTGAGCAGCGGCGGCGAGCGATAAAGGTGTCCAACCCCGATTGCGCAGCGATCGAGGACGCGGCCGGGGGGCGCGCGACGCCCGAGCAGGCCGAGGCAGGTCGAGCAGGTACTGGCCGCGTCGCGGACGCACTTGAAGCCGAGCCGGGGGCGGCGCAGGATTCCGGCTTCGAAAAGCACAACCTAGTTTCATCAAAACGGGGGCGATTCGGAACACGCGATAGAGAGAAAACCGGCCAGTTTAGGGACGAATCCGCTGTCCTGGTTCTCAGCCAGGAGATCAGGGGTTCGAATCCCCTACGGGCTATCCCGACGGCCGGTGGACTTCTCTACGGAGTCCACCGGCCGTCGTCGTTCCCGGTGCCGCCCGGCGCGGCCGGGTGACTGCTCATGGCCGTACCCGCATGGCATTTGGCGAAACGGCATTCTCCCCGTAAAATAGCCAGAGGCGCGGCGGGAGTCGACCCGGCCGTCGCAGGAGAGGATCGCAGGTATTACGAGGCATGCCGAAGGCAAAGCACGACCCGCGCAGCGTGGTCGCGGACATCCTGCAGTATGCCCCGAGCGCGGAAGCGTTCGAGGGCATGGTTAATCGCCTGCGCCGTGACGGCACTCCCTTCCCGCAGGGCGAGATGGTCGTCGCGGAATACCGCCGGGCGCTCGACAACGCGCGCGAATACCTGGACGACCGCGAGGAGCGACTCCCGCCCGAGGCCGAGTCGTTCCTGTTCGAATTCTTCAGCGCCTGGAGCGAAATCGTACCTATCGCGGGCGGAGTTTCCGCGGACGGCACGCACTGCTGCGAGCATCCCCTCCCGATCCATCCGGGTTCCGCGCCGTCGGAGCGACTCCTGGAGATATCGCAGACTCAGTTGATCCGGAGGCAGGTGCCGCTGCTGCGGATCACGCTGGGGGGGGAAGGGTGGATATTCGCCGGCAAGTGTCCGGATTGCGCGCGAGTCTATTGGACCCGCGGCTGACGACGTCTCACAACAGGCGGCCCGCTCGCTCATCCGTCCGGAACGTCCGTTGTAAGACGTTCCGGTTAACCGGCCCGGTGCAAACGGGGATTGTGTGACTCCTCTTCTCTCCCGTTCGCCAGAATAGTTCGCGTCTCTTACCCCCGATAATCCTCCTCCCCTCGTTTTCACCGCTGCGGGGGAGTGGAGTCTCCCTTTCTCGTCACATGCCGGGGGAGTTACTGGAGCAAGGAATACACGGGGTGATGTGGATGTATCGTGTATCCCTGACGGCACGATACCTGCGATATCCTTGCAGCAGGCTTGCATTTTGACATTTTTGCCGTGCTGTCGATCAGTATTTTGCGACTATTTTATAGCTCGTTTGCAAGCGTGCACCATGACGTGGACGAGACCCGGATCAAGCCGTGGGCGTCATCGTGGGCGCGCCTGAAACGGCGGAGCCGTCCGTCGGGATCAATAGACAACGGCAATGCCCCGGCCCGCTTGCAGCCGGTACGGGGCACGGCGACAGTATCATGAATCGACCGCAGGACGAAAACGCGAATCCACCAGCGGCCATTGCGAGCCATCCTCAAGGGGTCTGGCACATACGCGTCTTCGGCGAGGTGGCCGCGCGCTGGTTACCCGCCGGGGAGACGCCCGCCCCGACCGCCACGAGTGAAACGGGACCGGTCACGCACGTGCGCTTCCGGACGGACAAGGCGCGGCTCCTGCTCGCGTACCTGGCAGCGCACCCCGGACGCGAGCAGCGGCGCGACTCCCTGGCCGAGAAGCTCTGGCCGGGAAGCCCGGACCCGCTCCAGAACCTCGCGAGCGAACTGCACTACCTCAAGCGCGCGTTTGGACCGGAGGGAGACAGCCTACTAAAGGGGTCGCGCCGCTACGTGTGGCTCGACCCCCTCCGTTTTAGGATCGACCTGAGCGAGTTCGAGGCGGACATTCAGGCGGCGCGAGACCCGTCCACGCCGGAGGAAGAGCGCTTCGCCCTCCTGTCTCGCGCCGCCGATGCCTACCGCGGCCCCCTGCTCGCGCACCTGTACGGCGTAAGCGGCCTGGACAACTGGATCGTCGAGGTCCAGACACGCACAGCAACCCTGTACGCCGAAGCGCTCGCCGCGCTCGTCCGCGGCTATTCCGTGCGCGGCGACCGACGACAGGCGCGCGCCTTCGCCCTCCGCATCCCGGACATTGCCCTTCTGGGCCAGGAAGACCGCGCCGTCATCCTGGAGGCGGTCGCCGGGCCGGAGGGAGCGCCGGACATCCCCCTGCTCGGCGCGTGGGCACGGTCGGGGAGAGCGGGCGAGAGCGGCGGCGGCGGCTCATACGGCCATCCGGACGATTCGCATCCCGACACGGGCCAGGACTCCGACCTGCTGAAGGTCCTGCGCCACGAGGAGGCGCTGCGCATGGCCGGCGCCCCTCCCACCGAGGACGAGTCCCGCGTCATCGCCCGCGTGGTCCGCGCCGCTATCGATGCCCTGCCGCAGCCGGAGCGGGACCTTCTGGCGCGTCTGTCTTACCTCGGGGCGTCGTTTACCGGCGAGTCGGGGCGGGTGCTGTACCGACAGCCCTCTGCGGAAGGCGAGGCGTTCCCGGGTCGCCTCGACGCGCTGGTCCGCGGCCATTTCGTGCGCGACCTCAAGGGCGGGCGATTCACCGTGCCGGACGCGGTACGGCGCGAGGCCGCTCCCCGCCTCGAGACCAGCGAGCGCACGCGCCTCTACCGGCGCAATGTGGCGCTCTTTTGCGCCACGGTACGCGCCATCGATCGGGAGTTCGGGCTGCAGGGGGAGGAGCGGCGCAAGGCCTACCTTTCCCGCGTCGTGTCGCACACGGAACTTCTCGAAAACGCTCTCGACGCGCTCCTCCCCCCCGAGGGCGCGGGAACGCTCGGAGAGCCGGTAGAGGTGTCCCTCGCCTTTCGCGCCTCCCGGCTCGTCATGCACCTGGGAGGCTTCTACGCCGCCCGGGGCCGCTTCGACCGGTGGGCGCACTTCGGGACGCGGATTCTGCCCCTCATCCAGAGTATGCCGCCGTTCTGGCGGGACGCCCTATTCGGCGCTGCCTCTTATATCGCCTTCGAGACCGGACAGGCCCGGCACGAGGAGGCGGCGCAGCGCCTCTTCGCGCGGCTCGAAGCCCTGCGTCCCAGCGCGAGCGAATCCGTCTGGCTCTCGACCTACCTGCTGCGATTCGGGGGCGGCGCGCCCGAGATCGAGGACGACATGACGGAGCTGGAGCGGCGCTACCTGGCTCCGGAGAACCCGGCCCACGAGGGGCAATGGCTAAGCCTGATCGAAGTGGCTACCCTCGCGCACCACTCGGAAAATGACGAGCGCGCCGTCCGCCTCTTCGAGTTCGCGCTGCCGCACGTCGGGGGGTTGCTGCGCGTCCGGGCGCTCCACGACTACGCCGACGCCCTCGCGGTGCAGGGACGCCACGCCGACGCGCTGAATGCCGCCGAGGAATCGCTCTCCCTACTCAACGGGTCCCTGGCGCAGTGGGACGCCCAGAGGGCTGAGGAGCAAACGGTTAATGCCGCACCTGCCGCTCCCCCGAGCGGCGTTCAACGCGATGCTCGGAAACGACTCGTCACCCTTCTCGCGCTCAGCGGCGACTTACTCCACGGCGACGGCCGCTGCGGGCTCGCGCTGCGGCGCTTCCAGGCCGCCCTGGACGAGCTGACGCTCGCTCCCGACGCGGGAATCGAGGAGAGCGTGCTTCGCGACCTCGGGTTCCTGTATATCACGCGCGGCGAGTTCGCGGCGGCCCGGACGGCGTTCCGCGCCAGCCTCCAGATCTGCGAGGAGAAGCGACTGGCGGACGCGGCGGCGGTAGCGCGCGGCGGGCTGGGATTGACGGCGCTCCGGGCAGGCGACCAGGCAGGCGGCGAACCACTTCTCGAGGAGGCGCTGGCCCACTGGGCGTTGCGGCGGCACCACCGCTGGCAGGCCCGGTTCCTCCTGCCGCTGGCCGAGGCGGCCTGCCTTACCGGGGACGAAGACGCCGCACGGGCGCGGCTCGCCGAGGTGGACGAACACGTCACGCGCACGCTGTCCCCGGGATCGCAGTCGGCCGCGTGGCAGCTGCGGGCGCGCCTGCTGCTCTGGCCGTTCGCGCACGGCGCGGCCACGCCTCGCGCCGACCTTCTGCACCGGGCGCTGACGCTGCATCGGGACGCGCTCGCGCTCCGACTCCGCTCGTGCGGCCTGCGCGACCTCGTGTACAGCGTCGAAGGTATCGCGGGGGCGCTCGCGCTTACCGCGCGGGAGTCGAACGCTCGGGAAGCGGGGGCGCTGTGGGGAACGTGCGCGGCGGCGCGCACCCGGGGCGAGATGCCGCCCTTGCCGCTCGAACGCGCGGAACAGGCCACGCTCCAGCGCGCGGCCCGGGCGTGTATCGGCGACGCGGAGTTCGACGCCGCCGCGAAAGAAGGGGCGGCGCGCGACCTGAAGATGGTCGCCCGGTCGCTTATGGAGGCGTTGAGCCCGACGGAGTCGGCGATTTAGTCAGGGCCGGTTCGGCCGTGGCGGTCGGATAGGTCCCGCGCAGGACGCGGCGGGTCGCCCCCGGATCGCGCATCTCCTCGCCCACCCCCTCGATGTAGCGCATGTTGAAGACGGCGCTCATCAGTCCGAACGCCGTGCCGTCCCGGCGCGCGCGATACAAAACGCCGGCGGCGGCGACGAGCGCCCTGCGGAACCAGGGTCCGCTTCCCGGTATCGAGAGTGAGGCGTCCATCACGAGGCGCGACAGGCGATTTCGGCCCTCGTAGGAGTACCGGATGACGTCCCAGGAGACGTCTCCCCGGCTCGCGCGGACGACGTCCAGCTTTCCGTAGGCGTACGGCACCTTGAGCCAGGACTCCAGCGACCGGATCGGGCGGTGCAGGCCGACCGCCTCGGCATCGAAGCGGAAGGTCATCCCGCACTCCCGCTCCAGCCGGTAGGCCATTTCGACGTCTTCCTGCCGCGTGAAGCTCTCGTCGAAGCCGTTCACGGCGAGCAGGTGCTCCCGCCGCACGGACGCGTTCCCGGAGTAGAAGTGATTCGGACCTGTGCCCGGCCAGATGCCGGTCCGGAAGTTGTGGTACTGCTTTTCGAGCATCGCGTGCTCCCACCCGATCCAGACCGCCTCATTCGCACGGTTCGCCGGGTCCGGCGACATCGGCCCGACGACGGCGACCGCCGGGTCTTCCCGGTGGTGCCGCAAATGCTTTTCCAGAAACTCGGGAACGGGTTCCACGTCGTCGTCGATGAAGACGACGATCTCGCCCCGGGCTTCCTGGATTCCGCGGTTCCGGGCGCGCGACGGCCCCTGGTTCTTTTGGAAGACGGGGCGCAGCAGAAAGGGGAAGTCGCGACCGGCGGCGGCCATCTCCGTCAGCATCTCCTCCGTGCCGTCCGTCGAGCCGTCCGAGATAACGAGCACCTCGCAGGCGGCGAGGTTCCCGAGCGTCTGCCGCGAAAGCCCCTGGAGGGTGCGGCGGAGGCTCTCCTTGCGGTTGTACGTCGGAATGACGACACTGACCGGTGGTTCGGCGGACAAAGGAGTGGCGGGGCTGGCGTGGTTCTCAGACATGCGTTCTTTCCGATAGGGCGGTTGCCCGCAACAACTATACCAGTTCGCCTATGAGCCGAACATATTTCCGCGTTCGCCGCGGAAGACTGCCCCGGAAGCGAGGGAGCGCGAGTGCAGCCGGGCAGGAATCACGAGTCGGGTCCGCGAAGCCTAAGGGC
>DATLHN010000476.1:0-6860 GCA_035539875.1 Armatimonadaceae bacterium | reverse complement strand
CTCGCGAGCAGGGTTCTGCGCCCGCTGCGGCGCAGGCTCCGGCGTTCGACGCCGGGGCCGATGCCGCCCTGGCACGTCGCGCGGCGGAGGGGGACGTTCAGGCTTTCCGACAACTCGTGGAGCGCTACCAGCGGCCGATGGCGGCCCTGGTCGGGCGCATGACCGACAACCCGGATGACGTGGACGACATCGTCCAGGAACTGTTCATCCGGGCGTGGAAGGGGCTGCCACGATTCCGAGGGGACGCGCAGTTCTCGACCTGGCTGTACCGCATCGCGGTGAATACCGCTATCAAACACCGGTCGCGCACCCGCAGCGACGCGACGCTATCCCTCTCGGCGGAGAACCTGACCGGAGGACTGGAGTCGCTCCAGGCCTCTCCCGACGCGGACCCGACGCACGGGGGGGACCCGTTCCGCGCCACGCAGCGGCGCGAGCGCGAGGAGCAGGTGCGCCTTGCCGTTGCCGCGCTGCCGGAGAAGCAGCGCGCGGTCGTCGTCCTGCACTACTTCGAGGGCCTTTCCTGCGAGGAGATCAGCCGCGTCGTTGACTGCTCGGTAGGGACGGTCTGGTCGCGCCTTCACTACGCGTGTAAGCGTTTGAAGGGCATTCTCGGCCCCGCTGAGGGGGTGGCGTAACGATGAGCTGGAAGAACCTGGAGTGCCGGAAGCGGACGGCGTTGCTCGCCCGCTACAGCGACCACCCCGCCGGCCTAACGGAGGAGCAGCGGAGCGATCTGGAGCGGCACCTCGACGGTTGTCTCGAGTGTCGCCGCGAGCTGGATATCATCTCCGGCGTCGGCGCGGTACTGCGGGCGAACGTCCCCCCGGCAGTCGAACCTTCGTCCGATCTCTGGAACCGTCTGGAGGCCCAGATCTCCGCGGACGGCGCGAGCACTGCGGCTCCGTCGCGTCGGCCCGTCGCGCCGCGGCCGGTCTTCTCCCGCTGGGGTGTCGCGGTTCCCGCCGCCGCACTGGCGGCCGTGGCGGCTTTCGGTGCGATGGTGATGCACCAGCAGGAGGCGGTCGTCCCGGAGGCCGCGAATGTTCGCCAGGCAAGCGTGACTCCTCGCAGCCCGCTGCCCGCTGCCGTCCTTCCTCCGACCGGACAGAACAGGATCGTTCCGGGGATGGTCGATACGGGCGCGCTGGATGAGCCGATCCGGATCGCGCCGAGCCCGCGTAAGAGGGCACGCGTTCAGCGGGAGGCGCTGACGGCGGCCCGTCGCGCCGCCGCCGAGGCGCGCGCCGTTGCGGGCATGCGCGACGTGCCGCGTCCGACGGAATCGCCCGACCGCGACCCCTTCCACGTCGGCGCTTCGGCCTCCGTCGCCCGGCAGGGGGTGCCCGGGGCGGCGTCCGCGCCCGTGGCATCCCTCGGGAAGTCGCGCCCTGCGGTCCCGGCGGAACCGCGGATGCTGGCACTCGCGGTAAAACCCGTGGGTGTTACGTCGGCGGGCGCGCCGCCGTCCGCACCCGGAGGCGAAGTCGTCACCAGCACGCCCCCCGCAGCGGTGGAGAAGCCTCGCGAGCCGGGCGGCGTGCTGGCCGGAAACGATAGTCCCACTTCTGCCCCTGCCGTGACGGTCGTCGCCTCGAACAGCGATCCCGGGCGCGCCGCCGAGCCGGAGTCGCCGGGGACGGGGCGCGGCAGCAGGACCGCCGGGGCGTCGGCTGCGGCGAAGGGCCGGGACACGGCCGCGGAAGCGGCGCTGCTGTCCCCGTCGGAAGCCGTGAACCTCCACGCCAGGCAGCGCAGCCTCTTCCTGAACTACGGCTCGGGGCAGCAGTAAGCGGAAGAAGACGAGGCAGGCTCACTTGGCCGGAAGGTTTGGACCCGCAGTAACGACCGTCGCTATCAAAGGGGCGGGTAGCATCCTCGCGCTGTCACTTGCACTCTCGGGAACGGCTTTCGCACAGCGCAGTGGGGCGGCGGAGCCGCCGCGAAAGGCCCCGGCGCGTCAGGCGGTAGCGCCGGTCCCGCCCGCAGTCCCCCCCGCCGCGGTCGCGGCATTTCGCGAGGGCGACCGGGCGATGCGAAACGGCGACTTCGACGACGCCGCCGCGGCATTCGCCCGGGCGTCCGTGGCTACCCCCGACAACGCGGTGCTGCGCCTGGTGACCGGCGTCGCTCTCTCGACCGTGCGCCGCGTCGATCTGGCCGTGAACGAGTTCCGGCGCGCCACGCAGCTCGCGGACGAGGACCCCATTGCCGCGCTTCTCCTCCACGGGGCGCTCGCCGAGCGGGGCAGCGTCGACGCGGCGCAGTCGGTCTACCTCGATACGGTACGCCGCTTCTCCCGCGGCCCGGAGGCGGGGGGAGGGCTCGAGGTCTCCTACCCGATACGGCACCTGGGACACGCGATCGCGCAGTTTCCGGATTCGCCGATCCTGCACCTCCTCCTCGGCGACGCGTACCAGATGGGGGAGCAGTGGGAGCGCGCGGACGCCGCCTACCGGAAGGCGATAGCGCTCGCGCCGGCGTGGGCGAAGCCCCGGGTCAACTACGGCCTTTCGCGTCTGGCGCAGGGGCAGCCGGATCAGGCGGCTCAAGTCTTCCAGCAGGCGCTCGAGCGCGACCCGCGCAACGCACAGGTGATCCTGCTCAAGGGGGAAGCCGAGCGCGAGGCGGGGCGCGTCAAGGACGCGATCGTCACGTACCGCATGATCGAGAACGAGCCCCGCGTCGCCGCGCAGGCGGTGACCGGCCTCGGGCAGGCTTACGCCGCAGACGGGAACGTCGCCGAGGCCATAAAGAATCTGAACCGGGCGCAGAAGATCTCCCCGCGCGACCCCGCGCCGTCGGCCGCGCTCGCCGAGGTGCAGTCCCGCGCGGGCAACTTCGCTGCGGCGGAGGAGGCGTACGACACGGCGCTGCGCCTGAGCCGCACCGGGGGGCTTTTCGGCACGCAGCCGGTGCTCTACCGCGCGCTCGCGGAGACGCAGATCGCCGCCGGAAAGCCCGACGCGGCCCTGGAGACGATCAAACGCGCGCTCGCCGACGAGCCGACCTCCGGGGCGCTCTGGCACCGACTCGCGGGACGCGCACTGGTAGCCCGCGGGGACCGGAGTCGCGCCGCCCGCGAGTTCAAAGTGGCGCTCGACACGGACCCCAGCCTCTTCCCGATGGAAACGCTGACGGCGATCGAGGCGAGCGGACTGATGGAGGCGATCGTCCGGTCCTACCAGGCCGAAGCCGAGGGCATCGGGGGCTACCGACCGCTGCCGGAGCAGGGGGGCGGCATCTACCTCACCGTTCCCACGGGGCCGATGCTCAAGGAGTCCGGCGCGCTGGAAGGCCGCGCCCGCGCCCGCAGTGCCCTGGCGCACTTCGCGCGGTACCGGAACGACGTCGCCGACGAGGTGCGCCAGCGGGAGACGCTGACGGGCCTCCGGTCGCGTGCGAAGGACTGGTTCCTGCTCGGAGAGGCGTACGACCAGCGGGCGAAAGAGCCCGCCCGCGCCGCCGCGGCCTATAAGAAGGCACTGGACCTGGGCGGTCTTTCCGACGATCTGGCCGCGCGGGCGCGCGCGCGCCACCGCGTGCTTACTACGGCTCCGTAGGGGCCGTGGGGGAAGCGCCGGAGCCCGACGAGCGGTAGTCCGCAATCTCCACGATCACGCCGTCCGGGTCCATCGCGTAGCAGAGCCGCTTCCGAACGTCTCCCACGAGCGAGAAGGGAACTTCAACGGGCTCGGACAGGAAGGGCGTCCCCTTCTCCAGCATCTTCTCGAAGACCGCCTGGACGTCGTCCACCTCGAACGCCAGGTGCCGAAGCCCGACGGTGTGGGCGAGGCTGTTGTTCGGGACCATGCCGCCCTTGGGGTTCCGGTACTCCAGGAGCTCGATCCGCGCGCCGCCGCCCGGCGACTGGAGGAAGACGCAGGCGGCGTCTACCTTCCGCTGGGCGGTCACGCTCTCGATCCACTCCCCCTTCAGATCCACCTCGAAGACGCGCTTCATGCCGAGTACGCCTTCGTAGAAGTTTAGACTGCGCTCCATGTTCGACACGACGACATTTATGTGATTTATCCGCATGCCTTAAGTATCTCCTGACCCTATACCGCCCCAGTTATTGGGCGCGGGGCCCGGTTGTTCCTTCCCGCCGCCCGGGCACGCGTCCGCAGCAGGGACGGGGCCGTCCGCCGACGAATCGGACATACATGGTAACGATCGTTTACCTGACATTGAAAGAGGCGGTTAGGCGGCGCGCGACGCTTATCTGCGTGCTCGTGGCGCTGGCGCTGCTCGGGGCGTCGCGAATTCCGCTGCTGGGCCGCTTTCAGCTGCTGCCGCCGGAGGAGGCAAGCCGGGTCTTCGTCGGCCTGTACGTCTTCTTCGCCACCAGTATCGTGAAGTTCTTCGCCTCGGGGCTTGCCATCGGGCTTGCCGCGGGAACGATCTCGACGGAACTGGAGCGGGGCCTCCTCTCCTCCATCCTGCCCAAGCCTATCAGTCGCCTCGCCGTGTACGGGGGCAAGTGGCTGGGCATCTTCCTCTTCTGCGCGGCCAGCGTCGTCGTCTGGGAACTGGTCATCTACGGAGTCGCGGCGTACCGGGAGCCGGGAGCCTCGCACCGCAACGTCTGGGAGTCGCTGCCGTACGTCCTGCTGTACCCCGCCGTATTCACGACGCTGGGCATGCTCTTCTCGAACTTCGCCTCGTTCCCGCTGGCGTTCGGCATGACGATCCTGGCGGCAGGGGTCGGCTGGTCGGAGGGGACTTTCCACGTTTTGAATCGCGCCTTTGACATCCGCCTTCTCGCGACGCTTTCGAAAATGACCGGGTACGTCGTACCCCTTGGGAGGATGTCGCGCTGGGCGTCGGAGGCGCTCGGCCCGCTGCCCGCCCTGGAAGGAGAACTGGGGGCGGGCACGACCGGGCCTTTTCGCGACATCGAGACGACGGGCGCCGACCTCGCGTATGTGATCGGATACGTCGCGCTGCTGTTCGTGCTCGGCGCCGTCCTGTTTCAGAGGCGGGACGTTTAACGCGGGGTCGCGCTGCCGTCTCGGCCGCCCAGCGGGGTAAACCGCGGCGAGGCCAGGCGCAGGGCGTTGACGATCACGAGCAGTGCGCTTCCCTCGTGTCCCAGGACGCCGAGCGGGAGGGGCAGGGAGCCCGCGAACGTGGCCGCCAGCAGCACGCCGACCGCGCCGAGGGCGATGAAGACGTTCTGCCGGACAACTTGCCGCGTCGCCCGGGCGAGGCGCACGGCCTCGGGCAGGCGCGAGAGGTTGCTCTCCATCAGGGCGACGTCCGCCGCCTCGATGGCCGCCGCCGTACCGCCCGCGCCCATCGCCACGCCGACCGTCGAAGCGGCAAGCGCCGGGGCGTCGTTGATGCCGTCGCCCACGAAGACGACCGGGGCGCGGGCGGTGTGCTCGCGCACCAGGCGCAGCTTGTCCTGCGGCAGCAGGCTCGCGTGTACTTCGCCGATGCCCGCCCGCTGTCCGACCGCATTCCCGGCGGCGGGCCCGTCGCCGGTGAGGAGCGTCGTGGTCAGCCCCAGCGACTTTAGCTCGGCGACCGCCTCGGGCGCTTCGGGCCGCAGGCCGTCCGCGACGAAGATCGCGCCGAGCAGAGCGTCGTCCCGGGCGACCAGCAGTACGGACGCACCGGACGCCTGCATCCGCTCGATCTCCGCGCGAGCGCTCTCGGAGAGGATGATACCGCGCTCGTTCATCAGCGTTTCGTTGCCGATCAGCACGGGCGCGCCGCCTACCCGCGCCGAGATTCCCCGGCCGGGCAGGGACGTGACCTCGTGTGCCTCGGGAAGGTCCCTCGGGACGCCGCGGGCGTCAGCCTCGCGTACCACGGCGTCCGCCAGCGGATGCTCCGAAAGCCGCTCGACCGCGGCGGCGGCGGCCAGCGTCTCCTCCTCGTCGGCGGCGATCGGGAAGACGGAGACAACCTCCGGGCGGCCGGTGGTGAGTGTCCCGGTCTTGTCCAGGGCGGCGACCCGCGCCGCGGCGAGCGACTCCAGGACCGCGCCTCCCTTGACCAGGATACCCGAGCGCGCGGCGCGGGCGATACCCGCCGCGTAGGCGACCGGCGTCGCGATCACGAGCGCGCAGGGGCAGGCGACCACGAGCAGCGTGAGCGCGCGGTAGACGTAGTTGGGGCCGGGGGCGACGAGCGGCCCGAAAACGGCCAGTGCGACCGCAGCCAGGATGACCAGAGGCGTGTAGACGCGCCCGAAGCGCTCCACGAACGCCTGCACCGGGGCCTTACGCGCCTGCGCCTCCTCGACCAGATGGAGGATACGCGCCAGGGTCGTGTCGTCGCCCTGAGCGGTCACCTCCACGGTCAGCGCGCCGGTGCCGTTCACCGACCCGGCGTACACGAGGTCGCCCGCCTCTTTGGAACGGGGGAGCGGCTCGCCGGTGATGGCGGATTCCGTTATGTCGGACGCGCCCCGGACGATCCTGCCGTCCGCCGGGAGCTTCGCGCCCGGGCGAACGAGGACGCGGTCTCCGACCAGCAACGCAGAGGCCGCGACCGGCTCGCTGGAGCCGTCGGGGCGCAGCCGGTCCGCGGTGGCCGGGGCCGCGTCTATGAGGCCGCGCAGACTGCGGCGCGTCCGCTCCATCGCGCCCCGCTCCAGGTGCTCCCCGAGCGCGTAAAGGAAGACGACCATCGCGGCTTCTCCCCAGGCGTTCAGGAACAGAGCGCCGACCGCCGCCAGAGCCATCAGCAGGTTGGTGCCGACCGTCCCGGTGCGCAGGGCGCGCAGGCCCGCGAGCGCGAATCGGTATCCTCCGAACAGCAGGCTGACGCCGAACAGAGTGCCCGTGACGGCTTCGGGCGCGTGAAAAAGGTGCTCGGAGGCGAGTCCTAGCGCCAGCAGCGCCCCGGAC
>DATLHN010000475.1:0-1519 GCA_035539875.1 Armatimonadaceae bacterium | reverse complement strand
CTGTCACAAAGCGCGGCGAGCGACTCGGGCAGATCGTCGTAGGCCAGCCGGTAGGCGTACACCGCGCGACCGATGCCGAGCCGGTAGAAGTGCGCCTCGTTGTTCGTCTTCGGCTCGCGCACGGCGGGCGGCGGCAGTTTCAGAAGGCGCAGCGTCTCCGCGGCGAGAGAGACGGGGCCGGACCCGGCGGCCGTCAGCGTCAGCGTATGCTCGCCCGCCGCCAGAGCGTGCGTGCCGAGGAAGACGTCCGGCGCGTAGTACCCTTGCGCGAAGCCGACCGGCCGGAACGTCGCCGCGGCGCTCGCCACCTGCCCGTCGATCTCGGCGGAGAACCCGCCGTCGCCCGCGTCTCCCTCCCCCGGGAAGCCGGTCAGACGCGCCGCGTAGCGTCCCTCTTCACCTACCACGAACGGCAGTGTGAGCCGGTCGCCGGGCCGCGCGCCCTCCCACGACAGGACCGGCCGACCGCCGAACATCCCGGAGGTCCTCACCCGGACGTGACCCTCCCCCGTCGCCTCGGCCCGGCGGAAGGCGCGGACGAGTTGGACGAGTTGCCAGGGGACGCACCGCTCGGGGTAGCCCGGGAGCGGTTCGGGGTTCGGGGACGGCTCGCCGGTCTGGTACCAGAAGGCGACGCTGGAGAAGAAGTCCGGTCGCTCGATGTACCAGGCGTCCTCCGAGAGCGGCGCGTTCCCCTTGTGCTCCATCGTGACCGTAAGGCTCTTCGCGAAGCGCACGGGGTCGGGGACGTGCCAGCGGTACATCACGCCGCCGTCGCCCTCGCGCCACCCCTGCCAGTGCGGCTGCCCGAACCAGTGGCTCGTGCGCGGGCGCATCGCCCAGGCGTCGTTGAAGTAGTCCTCGGAGCCGGTTCCCTGGAGGCTGGGCACCTCCTCGCCGTCGATGTAGAAGAAGTCGTCGCCCTCGCCGAACCACCCGTCCTGCGCGTTCGTCACCGACATCACGGTGCCGACGTACTGACCCGTTCCCGCTATGTCGGCGATCAGGTAGTCGCGCCCCATGACCGCCGGGTACTCCTGGCGGTAGCGCGCGTGGAAGTAGCCGACGCCGTCCGGGAGCGCGGGAAGCTCCACCCAGTCCGCCTGCCAGTAAAGCCCGTAGCCGCGCTCGGGGTTGTCGTTGGTGACGGTGACGCGAGCGGAGCGGGCGAACGGCATCCGCCAGTAGCAGGTCAGGCTCCCCGTGGGCGAGACCTGCACCGGCACGCTCTCCACCACCTGCGTGCGCTGGCCGACGGCGAAGAAGTCGCCGAGCGGGGCCTCGACGCCGGGCGCCTCGCGCCCGTCCCAGTAGATGCGCAGCGTCAGCGCGTTCAGCTCGCCCATGCCGCCCGCGTGGCTGGTGAACCACAGGTGGTTGATGTAGCCCGGCCCCTCCAGGAGCGGCATCTCCAGCACGTCGCCGGGGGCCAGGTAGGTGCTGTCGAAGTTGCCGTCGTTCCAGTTCGGCTGTTCGTTACTGGAGACGCGGCGGCTGCGCCCGACCGGCGGCAGCGCGA
>DATLHN010000474.1:0-9945 GCA_035539875.1 Armatimonadaceae bacterium | reverse complement strand
CGAACCCCTCCCGGACCCGGCGACGGCGGGCATGGAGATGTACGTCGGCCACGAAGCCGCGGGTTACACGGTCCAATTGCCGTACGGCATTCCCGGCCCGAACCGGATGGAGGGCTGGCGCAGGTGCCGCCACTGCATGGGGCTGTTCTACGCCGGAGGCGAAGGCGCGGGCAGTTGCCCGGGCCGCCGAGGCGGCCACGAGGTACTGGACGAATGGCTGGAATACGTGCTCCCGTTCGGCGTTCCGCCGCGGGAAGCGCCCCTTTCCGACCTCCCCGCCCAGCAGGGGGACTGGCGCTTCTGCGACCGGTGCTTCGGGTTGTTCTACTACCCGCAGAACGAAGACGCCGTCTGCGCGTCGGGCGACAGGCACCACGCCGCCTCGGACGGCTACGTCCTCGACCGTTCCGGCGGTTGAAACCGTGCCCGTGGTTGATACCGTTCCGGTGGTTGAAACCACCGGAACGGTATCAACCCGCACCAGGGGTTACACTAGCGGCGTCCGCGTTTTCCCGTACCATGTAGTTCATGACGGACCCGCAGACGCTGATCCTCCCCCTCGCCGCCGCCTTCACCTACGTCGCCGCCGCCCTTTCGCTCAAGCGCGCCGCCGAACTGGGCGTGGGCCTGTGGCACACCACCGTCGTCTCGAACCTGATGGCGGCCGTGCTGTTCCAGGCGCTCCAGTTCTTCGGCGGGAACTGGCCGCCGCTTGCCCTGTGGTGGCAGCCGCTCGTGGTGGCGCTGCTGTTCCTGTCCGGGCAGGTGTGGGGCCTGTTCGCGCTGCAGCGCGGCGACGTCTCCGTCGCGACGCCGGTAATGGGCCTCAAGATACTGCTGGTCGCGGCGTTCACGACGCTGCTGCTGGCGCAGGGGCTGGGGTGGCGGCTGTGGCTCGCCGCCGGGCTGAGCACGGCGGGCATCGCGGTACTGAACCACGCGGGAGCCCACCGGACGGGCGCGAAGGCGACCACGACCATCCTGAGCGCCGGGGCCGCCGCCGTCTCGTTCGCGCTGTTCGACGTACTCGTGCAGAAATGGTCGCCCGCCTGGGGCCTGGGCCGTCTGCTGCCGCTCTCGGTCGCCCTGGTCGGCGTTCTATCCTGCGGCCTGATACCGCTGTTCCCCGCGCCGCTGCGCTCCCTGTCGCGCCCGGCGCGCCGCTGGCTCGGGACGGGCGGCGGCCTGATGGCCCTCCAGTCGCTGCTGTTCGTGTCCGCCATCGCCCTGTACGGCCAGGCCACCGTCTCCAACGTCGTCTACAGCTCGCGCGGCGTGTGGAGCATCGCCGCCGTCGCGCTGCTCGGCCACTGGTTCCACAGTGCCGAGAAGGACCTGGGCCAGTCGGTGCTCGGCCGACGCCTCGTCGGCGCGGCCCTCATGTTCACCGCCATCGTCCTGGTACTGGTGTAGTGCGAACGCCGCGAGGGGTTCGGTTATACTGGAAGCGTAAGCACACGAGCCGCCCGCCCGCCCCCGCGCGCGCGGGCGTACGGGCAACGGAAACACGAAACCTATGAGCATCGTACGGACCATCGAGATACCCGAGGAACTGGCCGCGCGCCTGGAAGCGACGCCCGAAGCCGCCGCCGATTTCAACGCCTTCGCCGTGGCCGCCCTCAAGGACAGACTGGAGTTGACGGAAAGCGCCCTGGAGGCTGAACCGACCGAGCAGTTGGACGAGGAGATGCTGGACGCGATCCGCGAGTACCACGAGGACCGTAAGGCCGGGCGTTTCTACCCGATCGAGCACCTGGACGCGCAAATCGAAACCCTTCTGGGCCGCCCCCTTCGGGCGAAGGGATGAGCGGCGAGGACGAAGAAGGGGAACTGCCGGTCGTCTACGCCGTGCGGCTGATGCCGCGGGCTGAGCGCGAGGTTTACGGCATTGCTGCGGAACTGAAGGACGCCAGCGGGGACGACATCGCCGCCGCGTGGTATCTGGGAATCGGCGCTTCGATCACCTCCCTGTCGCGCCATCCGCGCCGCTTCGCCGTCCAGGAAGCGGAAAGCCGTCGCCTCGGCGTGGAAACGAGGCGGATGCTCTACCGCAGACAGGGCAGCAGCGGTGGCGGGCACCACCTCTACTACACCGTGGAGGAGGGCGAAGACGGCCCCGTGGTACTCGTCTTCCACGTGCGGCACGCGGCGCGGCGTCCGATCACCCCCGCGGAGGGGCGGGTGATGCGCGAAGAGATATAGACGGGGCGCGCGACCGTTCCGGACCCCCGGGGACGCCGTCAGCGGGCGGTGTAGCCGCCGTCCGCGAGGTAGTAGCCGCCGGTGAGGAACGAGGCGTCGTCCGAGCAGAGGAAGGCGACCAGGTTCGCCACCTCCTGCGACTCCCCCAGCCTCCCGGCCGGGTGCAGCGCGGTGATCCCGGCCATCCGCCCCTCGTCCAGGACGCCGAGCATGGGGGTGCGGATGAAGGCGGGGCCGACGGAGTTGACGCGGATGCCGTCCGCGGCGTGGTCGAGCGCCGCCGCCTTCGTCAGGCCGACGACGCCGTGCTTGGCGGCCGTGTACGCGGGCGCGCCGGCGAAGCCGACCGAGCCGAGGATCGAGGCCATGTTGACGATGGACCCGCCGCCCGCCGCGCGCAGGGCCGGTATCTCGTAGCGCAGGCAGTAGAAGACGCCGCTCAGATTGATGGCGATGACGCGCGCCCAGCCGTCCAGGGGGTACTCACCCGCCGGGGCCAGCGGGCCGGAGACCCCCGCGTTATTCACCGCGACGTCGAGCCGCCCGTACGCCTCGACCGTGCGGGCCACCATTGCCTCCGCCTGTTCGGGGCGGGAGACGTCGGTCGCGACGAAGAGCGCGTCGCCGCCTTCCGAGCGGATAGCGTCCGCCACCTTCTCGCCGTTTTCGGCGTCGTAGTCCGCGACGACCACTTTCGCGCCGCCCGCGGCCAGCGTGCGGGCGCAAGCCTCGCCGATTCCGGAGCCGCCGCCGGTGACGATCGCGACTTTACCGTCGAACGCGTATGCCGTCGTCGTTCCCGTTGCCATCGCCTCTGCCCTTTCGAAACGCCCGCGCGGTGAGTACCTATATTATGCGCCCGCGTGGCGTGCCCGCCGTCCGCCGAACGGCCGATTCCGTCGATCCGCCCGGCGCGTCGGGGGCGAAGGAGAGCGGGCGGCGGGCGGCGCAATGAGTGCGTATGCGACTCGACCATCCGTACCGGGACCTTGCTGACGGCGGCGCGTGGCTGCGCCTGCGCGGCAACCTCCACACCCACACGACGCGCAGCGACGGCTCGCGCGACGTCCAGACCGTCCTCGACGACTACGCGGCGCGCGGGTACGACTTCCTCGCGCTGACCGACCACGACATCTTCACGTCGGACGCGGACCACAAGGCGTGGGACGCCCGCGGGATGCTGCTGATACCCGGCAACGAGGTGACGCGCGGCGGGCCGCACCTTCTGCACGTCGGCGGCGACCGGTTCCTGGAGCCGGACCCCGACCGGCAGAAGGTGATCGACGCGGCGACGGCCGCGGGCGGCCCCGGCTTCGTGGTCGTCAATCACCCGGACTGGCAGAAGGGGTACGACCACTGCCCGCTGGAGAAGCTGCGCGCCTGGGACGGGTACGCGGGCATCGAGATCTTTAACGGCGTCATCGGGCGGCTGGACGGCAGCCCCTACGCGCTGCGGAAGTGGGAGACGCTGCTCACTGAGGGGCGGCGCGTGTGGGGCTTCGCCCACGACGACAGCCACGCCGACATAGACGTGGCGCTCGGCTGGAACGTCGCCTTCGTCCGCGAGCGCACGACCGGCGCGGTGCTTTCCGCACTGCGCGCCGGTCGCTTCTACGCCTCGACGGGCGTGGAGATCACGCGCATCGAGGCCGACGGCAGCGTCGTCCGCGTCGAGACCGCGAACGCCGAGCGGATCGTCGCCCAGACGAAGTGGGGGCACCGGGTCGCGGCGGCGGACGCCGCCGCGATGACGCTGGAGGTGCCGGAGGACGCGCCCTACGTCCGCTTCACCTGCTGGGGCCGCGGCGAGCAGTTCGCCTGGACGCAGCCGTTCTTCGCGGACGGGGGGAAAGCGGCATGATCCGCAGGCGCACGTTTTGCACGGCGGCGGCGGTGGGCCTCGCGCTCCTCGTCGTCCCGGGTGTCGCCCGCGCCCAGGCGGGCGGGGCAGCGGCGGCGGCGCGTAAGTCGCCCGCGCACATCCTCATCAAGGTGGACGACCTGCGCCACGTCAACGGCAAGGTGCACCCGCGCTGGCAGAAGCTGGTCGATTTCCTCAAGGCGCGCAAGGTCCGGGCGGGCATCGGGATCATCGGCAACTCGCTGGAGAACGCGCCCCCGGAGTACGTCCGCTGGATCCGGGAGCAGCGGGCGACGGGACTGATCGAGTTCTGGAACCACGGGTACGACCACCGGGAGTGGACCGAGGGCGGCGCGAAGCTGCGGGAGTTCGCGGGGACCCCCTACGAGCACCAGAAGGACCACCTCACGCGGGTGAACCGGCTGGCCCGCGAGAAACTGGGCTTCCCGCTCCCGGCGTTCGGCGCGCCCTTCAACGGCACGGACGCCGCCACGGTCCGCGCGCTGCGCGAAGACCCCGAGACCACCGTATGGCTGTACGGAGACCCGAAGGACACGGCGGGGAAGCTGGTGCTGGAGCGGGTCGGGCGGGTGAACATCGAGAACCCCATCTTCAAACCGAGCCTGGAGCGGTTCGTGGACGGTTACCGCCGCTACCCGGAGCGCCCGTACTTCGTCATCCAGGGCCACCCGGCCCAGTGGGACGACCCGGGCTTCGAGCAGTTCGTCCGGATCGTGGACTTCCTGACCGGAGAGGGCGCGGTCTTCACCACGCCCTCGGAGTACGCGAAGACCCGGGCCGCTACTTCCGGGCCGCCGCAGCAGCAGACGGCTTCACCCACGCGACGCCGGTGACGGTGCGGGCGGAGCCGTCGTCGCGGTCCTTGCCGGTGGAGGGGGCGAAGACCCGCGTGGTCATCGTCCCCTTCTTCGTGTCGATCGTCAGCAGGCGCACCGGGTTGTCCGTGTTCGAGTGGTACGTCGTCAGGAACGAGTAGAGAGTGCCGCCGCCCGCGACGGCGTCCGTGCGGTAGCCGTGGCTGCCGACGTGCCCGCTGAACATGAGGCGGACGTTCGGGACGCGCGACAGGAACCGGTCGAAGACGAACTGCGGGCTGTTGTCGCCGTAGCCGCCGTTGCGCTGCTCGATCTCGTTCCCCCGGGTCACGTGCGAGTGCGTGATCACGATGACGTTGTGGTCCGGGTGCTTCTCGGCGACCGAGCGCGCCCACTCCACCGCCCCGGCGCGCGGCCACAACTCCAGGTTCAGCACCAGCCACTTCAGGCCGCCCGCGGTGAACGTCTGGTAGGCGTTGTCCACCTTGCCCGGCTCGTAGAACCCGGTCAGCCACTTCATCCGCGACGCCGGGAAGTAGCGGTTGAACGTGGTGGTGTTGCGCTGGTTGTCGTGGGTGTTGCCCGGCGCGGCGCTGCCGCCCTCCTTGGTCGCCGCCGTGTCGTGATTCCCGATGGCGATGGAGTAGGGCAGGACCGCCCGGTCCAGCACCTCCAGGGCGGCGCTCGCGCGGACGTACTGGATGTGGTCGGGCGTGTCCCAGTTCACGAAGTCGCCGGTCTGGAGCACGACCTTGAGGTTCAGCTTCGCGCGATTGTCCGCGAGCCACTGGAAGCGGTCCTTGAGGCGCGTGTCCTTGGCGTCCAGCACCTCCTGCTGCGTGTCGGGGACGATCGCGATGGTGAAGGTGTCTTCGTCGGCCGCCCGCGCCGCGGCGGGTCCGCCGCCGCCCAGGAGCAGGGCGGCGACGGAGGCGACGGCCGCGAGGGCGCGGCGGCGGGTCCAGCGCGTCATTACTTGTTGTCCCACGAGTTGCGCGGGTCGCCGTACGGCCACCCGAACTGCGTCGCCGACAGCGGGCCGAGGAAGTTTTCGACCTTGCTCCACTTGGCGTGGCCGTCGCAGTAGATGACGTTCAGGCCGCCGCTGTGGCGCGCCATGGGGCGGCGGCGGTTGTCGCTGTTGTCGGTGCTGTAGCGGGCAGTCTCCCCCCCCGTCCAGCTGGTCGGCGGGGTCACCTGCCAGTCGGTCGAGCGGTCCTGGAGCTTGGGCCAGGTGGTCGGGTCGTAGTTGCCGATCACCGCGGAGGTGACGCGGCTGGTGTCACAGATGATGAACGTGCCCGCGGCGTCCGGTATGTCCGCGAGCGCCCGGCTCGAGCCGAAGGCGGCCAGGTTGACGTTCAGTCCGTAGCCGCCGGGGCTGGTCGGGTACAGGCCGGTGTCGCCGGTGAAGCGCGGGAAATTATACAGGGTCGGGACGTAATAGCCCGCGATGTTCATCGGGTCGGACGTGATGTTGGGGCAGACGTACACGTCCGTGCTCTTGACGTACGGGTACAGGTCGCGGAACCACCGGCTTCCGATGCCGCCGGCCCCGGACCAGCCGCCCATGGGCAGCGCCTCGTCGAAGTCCTGGATGTACATCGACACGGCGTTTCCGAGCTGCTTCGTGTTGGAAAGACAGGCGGTCTGCCGCGCCTTCTCCCGGGCCTGCGCGAAGACGGGGAAAAGGATCGCGGCCAGGATGGCGATTATCGCGATGACGACGAGCAGCTCGATGAGCGTAAAGGCCGGCCTCGGGCGCGGCGCGGTGTTACGGTGCATTTCGGTTACCTCTTCTTTCGCCCGCGGCGGCGGGCGGCGATGTCGGCGGCGGCGCGGTCGAAGCGCGCGCGACAAGGGTCGGGGCGAACAAAGTCGGAGTCGGGGGAACCGGCTCCTGGCGGACGCGCCGCAGAAGCAGCCGGGCGGCCTCCTCCCCGATCCGGGCGAGCGGCTGGTGGACGGTCGTCAGGGGCGGGTCGAGCGCCGGCCCCTGCGGCAGGTCGTCGAATCCGACGACGGAAAGCTGGTCGGGGATGCGGACGCCCTTCTCCCGCGCGGCCCGCACCACGCCGAGCGCGATGTTGTCGCTCGCGGCGAAGACGGCGGTCGGGGGCACGGGCAGCGACAGCAGTGCGCGGGCACTCTCCAGCCCGGACTGCTCGGTGTACAGGCCCTCGACGACGTACTCCGGGGGGACCGGAACGCCCGCCGCGGCCATCGTCCGGAGGAAGGCGTCCCGTCGTTCCGCCGCGCTGCGCAGCACGGCGTCCCCGGTAAGGTGCGCGATGCGCCGGTGCCCGAGCGCGAGCAGGTGCTCGGTCGCGAGCCGCGCCCCGGCGACGTTGTCCACGTCCACCGAGGGCACCAGTCCCTCCTCGGTCGGCGTCGCGATGGTGACGGCCGGGATCTCGAAGGCGACGAGCGACGCGATCAGGTCGTTGCCCGCCGCGGGCGCGATGACGATGACGCCGTCGGTGCGGCCGTCGCGGACCGGACCGGCGGAGGCGGCGGCGTCGTGCCACGGCTCGGTGAACAGGGTGACGTTGTAGCCCGCCTCGGCGGCGGCGGCGACCACCCCCTGGAGCAGCGTGAAGACGAACGGGTTGGCGACCGCGACCGAGGCGCGCTCCAGGCCGAAGAGGACGCCGAGCGTGTGCGTGGGGTGCCCGGTGAGGGCGCGGGCGAGGGCGTTCGGGTGGTAGCGCAGCTCCCGCGCGGCGTGCAGGACCCGGTCCCGGGTGGCGGCCGAGAACCGCGTGCTGGAGCGGGTCGGGCTCAGGATCGCCGAGGCGGTAGCGACGCTGGTCCCCGCGCGCTCCGCGACGTGCCGCAGACCGACGCCCGCCGTTGTACTTTGTTCTTTGCGCACCTTCGGTATCCGGCTCCTTTGCCCCGCGACGATACCCTTTGACAAGGCCCAATACAGGTTGATTGAACCTTTCATCATGGATAGTACCACGATACCGCCCGATATGGACGCGCGGGTTAAGCGAAGATTAAATCGTTGCGGCCGGTGCGTCGGGGTCGCGCCATGAGTGGACCGAATCCGCCGTTCCGGGGATGCTCCGCGCCGTCTCCCGTCCTAGAATGGGGCTCACGGGACGCGGCGACGTTGCCCTCCCGCAAGCGAATGGACCCGGAGATCACGACAACGGGACGGCAACGGAGCCGTCCCGTTTCCCTCTGCGCGGACCCGCGGCGGCCCGGTGCGCGCCGTTCGGGCTGCAACGAGGGAAGCGTCGCGCCCGCGTCGAATCAGCGGGCATGAAACGACCGACCGTTCAATCGGGCCGCCGCGCCGCGGGCGGGGCACTGCTTCTGGGCCTCGCCGCCGCGCTCTACGCCGCCGCCGTGCCGAGCGCCGAAGCCGAGAACACTCCCGCCGCCGCCCCAGCAATCCCCGATTACCCGCGCATCGGCAGGATCGTGCGCTCCGACCCGCGTCTGGACGCGCTCCTGCCTCCGGGGACCCAGATCGAAGTACTGGCCTCCGGGTTCGACTGGTCCGAGGGGCCGGTGTGGCTCAAGAACGACCCGGTCGCCGCAGAGAGCGGCGGTGGCGGCGGCGGTGCCAGTAGCGGCGGCTGTCTGCTCTTCTCCGACGTGCCGCGCAACCACGTGCTGCGGTGGAAAGAGGGGCAGGGGGTCAGCGTCTTCCTCCAGCCGTCCGGCTACACCGGGCGGACGCCATACGGACGCGAGCCGGGCAGCAACGGCCTCGCGCTCGACCGACAGGGACGCCTCGTCTCCTGCGAGCACGGCGACCGGCGCGTCTCGGTGCTGCTCCCCGACGGCGGCAAGCGGACGCTGGCCGACGCCCACGACGGAAAGCGATTCAATTCCCCGAACGACGTCGTCGTGAAGTCGGACGGCAGCATCTACTTCACCGACCCGCCCTACGGCCTGCCCCGGGGGGCGGACGACCCGCGCCGCGAGCAGCCGCACTTCGGGATTTACCGCATCTCCCCGGACGGCAGGGCGGTGACGCTGCTGAACGCGGAGATGACCCGCCCCAACGGCCTCGCGTTCTCTCCCGACGAGAAGATTCTTTATGTGGCGCAGTCCGACCCGAACGCCGCGATCTGGAAGGCGTTCCCGGTCAACGCCGACGGGAGCCTGGGCAAGAGCCGCGTCTTCTTCGACGCCACGCCGATGGCGAAGTCGGGGACCATGAAGGGGCTGCCGGACGGCCTGAAGGTGGACCGGGAGGGAAACCTGTGGGCCACGGGGCCGGGCGGGGTCCTGATCTTCGCCCCGGACGGGACGCTGCTCGGGCGGATCGACACGGGCGAGGCGACGGCCAACTGCGCCTTCGGCGGCCCGGACGGCTCCGACCTGTACGTCACCGCCGACATGTACCTGTGCCGGGTCCGCACCGCCACCCGCGGCGCGGAAGCGCATTAGGTCGAAGCGGCGGCGGCCGGGCGTGGTCACCGGCCGGACGGCAGTCCCGACCGGGCGAGGGCGTAGCGGAGGAAGGCGCGCGTCTCGCGGAGGGCGTCCGGGTCGGCGGGCAGGCGCGCCTTCAGGGACGGGTCGGGCCGCTCCGCCCACGCCTGCCGGATCAGGGGCGCCCACCGCGGGTCCAGCGCGCCCAGCGCCCAGCGCACCCCTTCGGTCTTCGAGCGGACGGTCCCCGTCGCGAGCGTCTGGAGCATCCGGCAGTAGCTGATCACCGCGAAAGGCTGGTACCACCGGGTGTCCAGGCGCGCCGGGTCGGCAAATAGTTCGGCCGCCCAATCGCGCATCACGTCCCGGACCTCGGCGCGCAGGACGTCGGCGGGAACCGGGTCGAAGAGGCAGCCTGGTTCGGGACCCGCCAGTGCGATCCCGTGCTCGTGCAGCACCCAGCGCACCACCCAGGTGTTGCAGTGCGTCGAGCGCACCAGGCTCCGGCTGCCGTTGTCCAGGTACCAGAGCGGCTCGGCGTTCACCGCTTCCGCGCTATTGAGGGTCTCCCGCGGGAAGTACGACCCCTCCAGGTGCCGGGCCCACTCCGGGCCGCTGTCGTAGATAGCCGCGTGTGCCGCCCGGAGCGCG
>DATLHN010000473.1:0-2312 GCA_035539875.1 Armatimonadaceae bacterium | reverse complement strand
GCGATCGGCACGACCCGCTGCGCGACTTCGCCGACCGGTTCTACCGCGCCCCGGACACGGTCTACCTAGACGGCAACTCGCTCGGCCTGCTCTCGCGGGACGCCGAAGCCTGCGTCCTGCGCGTCCTGGACGAATGGAAGCGCCTCGCCGTCGAGGGATGGACCGAAGCGCAGCCACCGTGGTTCTTTCTCAGCGAAGAGTTGTCGCGGGGCGTCGCCCCTCTGGTCGGAGCATCCCCCGAAGAGGTGGTCGTCACCGGTTCCACCACAGTAAACCTCCACCAGCTCCTGGCGACGCTCTACCGCCCGGATGATCCGCGAAAGGCGATCCTGGTGGACGCCCTCGCCTTCCCGTCGGACGTCTACGCGGTCGAGAGCCACCTGCGCCTGCGCGGCCTCGACCCGGCGGCGCACCTGGCGAAAGTCCCGAGCGGCGACGGACGCCTGCTCGACGAAGCGGACATCGTGGCACGCGTGGCCGTGGGCGACGTGCAGATGGCGGTCCTGCCCGCCGTCGTCTACACCAGCGGTCAGTTACTCGACGTCGTGCGGATCACGCGGGCGGCCCATGAGCACGACGTGCGCGTCCTCTGGGACCTGTCGCACAGCATCGGGGCCGTGCCTCACGCGCTCTCGGCGTGGGACGCCGATGCTGCCTTCTGGTGCCACTACAAGTACCTGAACGCCGGTCCGGGCGCGGTCGGCGGCCTGTACCTGAACCGGCGGCACTTTCGCGGCGCGCCCGGCCTCGCCGGGTGGTTCTCCTCGCGCAAGGACCGGCAGTTCGACATGGCCCACGGCCTCACAGCGGCCGAAGACGCGGGCGCGCTCCAGATCGGCACGCCGCACGTCCTGAGCCTCGCCCCGCTCCAGGGGGCGCTGGCAATCCATCACGAGGCGGGAATGGAACGGCTTCGCGCGAAGTCGCTCGCGCTCACGGGCTTCCTGCGCCGCCTGGTGGAAGAGACGCTTACCCCCCACGGCGTAGGGATCATCACCCCGCGCGAGGACTCCCGCCGGGGCGGACACCTCGCCCTCGTCCACCCGGCGGCGGCGCGCGTCTGTAAAGCGTTGCGCGTCGCGGGCGTCGTCCCGGACCACCGCCCGCCGGACCTCATCCGGCTCGCGCCTGTCCCGCTGTACACGTCGTTCGCCGACTGCGTCGAGGCCGTCCGCCGCCTCGACCGCATTTTCGCCACCCGCGCGTACGAGGCGCAGGAGAACGAACGGGGGCTGGTGCCGTGACTGCCTTCTACGACATCACCATCCCCGTTTGGGACGGGCTGGCCGTCTGGCCCGGGGACACGCCCTACCGATTCGAACTATCCTGGAAGATGGTCGAAGGCGCGAGCGTCAACGTCGGCGCGGTGACGATGAGTACGCATACGGGGACGCACGCGGACGCCCCCTTCCACTTCGACCCGGCGGGCGCTGCCATCGACGCGATAGACCCGGGGGTGTACGTCGGACCGTGCGTCGTCGCGGACGTCGCCGGGTTCGACCCGATTCCCGCCGACGCGCTGGCCGCACTGGACCTGACCGGCGCGCCGCGCCTGCTGCTCAAGACCGGCGCGTGGACCGACCACGCGAGGTTCCCCGAACGCATACCGGTCATGGAGCCCGGCGTGCCGGGGTGGCTGGCATCGCGCGGCGTCTTCCTGATCGGGCTGGACGTCCCCTCGGTAGACGCCATCGACAGCGCGGACCTGCCGAACCACCACGCGCTCGCGCGGAGCGGCGTCCATATCCTCGAATCCCTGGACCTGCGCGCGGTCCCGCCGGGCCGCTACCACCTCACCGCGCTCCCGCTGCGCCTCGCCGGGGCCGACGCCTCCCCGGTCCGCGCCCTCCTCACGCCGGGGTGAACAAGCGTGTTACAATAGGACACCGTGCCCTCTCCCGTTAAGACGAGACGCGAATCGGACCTGGCCGCGCCGGTCCGTGACTTTTTGGAAGCGCAGGGGTGGACCGTGCGCAGCGAGGTGAACGGCTGCGACATCACCGCGGTCCGGGGCGAGGAGCTGGTCGTCGTCGAGTTGAAGACCGGCTTCTCCACCGACCTCCTGATCCAGGCGACGCAGCGCCAGCGGGTCGCGGACACCGTCTACGTCGCCCTGCCCGCCGAGGGCACGCTGCACGCCAAGGCGCGCTACGACAAGCGCCGCCGCGGCATCGAGCACCTGCTGAAGCGGCTGGAGATCGGCCTGCTTCTCGTCCACTTCCCCGACGACGCCGACGCGCCGCCTTCGGTCGAGGCCGCCCTGCACCCCGTGCGCGAGCCGAAGCCGAAGCGCGCCACGCAGAAGCGCAAGG
>DATLHN010000472.1:0-6942 GCA_035539875.1 Armatimonadaceae bacterium | reverse complement strand
CCGAGGTCGGGCGACGCCTCGCGATGGTGAAGGCGGGGCGAATCAAGATGGTGTACGCCGCCCCGGAGCGGCTGCGACAGCCGACGTTCCTGCACGCGCTGCGGCGCGCCAACGTCTCTTTGGTGGTGATCGACGAGGCGCACTGCATATCCCAGTGGGGGCATGACTTCCGCCCGGACTACCGGGCGGTGGGGAAGGCGGTCGCGAGTCTCGCGCCGCGCTCGGTCCTGGCGGTGACGGCGACGGCGACGCCGGAGGTGCAGGACGACATCGAGCGGCAGCTGGGGCGGACGGTGCGCCGGATCGTGCGGCCGACGTACCGCGACAACCTGAACCTCGCCTGCAGGCGCGTCGCGGGCGAGGACGATAAGCTCTGGGCGACGCTGGAGATCTGCCGGGACACCGAGGGCGCGGGGCTGGTCTACGCCGGGTCGCGCGAGAAGTGCGAGCAGCTTTCCCGGATGCTGGCGCGCCACGGCGTCGCCGCGGGTTTCTACCACGCGGGCCTGCCGCCCGAGGAGCGCGCCGCGGCGCAGGACCGGTTCATGCGCGGCGAGGTGCGGGTAATGGCGGCGACGGTCGCGTTCGGCATGGGCGTGGACAAGAGTGACATCCGGTTCCTGGTCCACTACCACCCGTCGCGCAGCCTGGAGAACTACTACCAGGAGGCGGGCCGCGCGGGCCGCGACGGGAAGACCTCCCACTGCGTCCTGATGCACTCCTCCGCGGACGCCGCCAGCTCGACGCGGCACCTGCGGGAGGACGCGCTGACCGTGGAGCACCTGAAGGGGGTCTACCAGGGCGTGCGCCGGGCGCTCGGGAGGCGGCGCTGCGGCCCGGTGCGGTTCGAGGAGCTGGTGGCGGAGGCGGGCGGCGACGAGAACGTCGTGCGCGCGACGCTGCCGCTGCTGGAGGAGGCCGCACTGATCGCCCGCCACGTGGACCTGCCGCGCCGCCTGACGGTTCTGCCGGATTCGGCGCACCTGTCTGACGACCCCGAGGCGGAGCCTGACCCGGACTGGGCGGCGTTCGCCGAGGCGCTGGGGAATGGCGGGCACGACCTAGACGCCGTGGCGCTGGCCGACGCGGCGGGGCTGCCGCTGCCGGAACTGGAGGAGTCGATCCTGCAGTTCCAGGACCGGGGATACGTCACCTACCGCGCGTCGGGCCGCGAGCTGCTGCTGGAAGTCCTGCCGCCGCCGCCGGACGCGCGCGCCGCGCTGGAGGGGACGCTCGCCCACCGGAAGAAGGGGCAGGAGGAGCGGGCGGCGGCGATGCTTGCCTACGCGCGGGACCGCAAGTGCCGTCACGGGATGATCGCCCGGTACTTCGGGGACCGCTGGCCGAACCTGAAGTGCGGGGCGTGCGACGTCTGCAACGGCGAGGCGCAGCCCGCGAAAGGGGGCGACCGCTCCCGCGGCACGCGCGTTTCCGTCTCGCCGGCGTCGGCCGAGGGAGCGGCGGCGGCGGCGAACGGCGTGTCCGTGGAGGAGGCTCCGCTGGCGGCGCTCCGGCTGGTGCACGAGCTGGCGCAGGGGTACCGGCCGTTCGCGCTCGGGCGCGCGGGCCTGATGAAGGCGCTGCGGGGGACGCCCGACGCGCCCATCAAGCAGGGCCGGGTCGCGCAGTTCGGGGCGCTCGGCAGCTACAAGAAGTCGGAGGTGGAGCGGCTGGTGGACGCGCTGGTGGAGGCGGACCTATTGCGCCGCGACGAGGACGACGAGTACCGACGCCTGTACCTGACGACCGAGGGCGGAGAAGCGGTGCGGACCGGCTCCGTGGACATTCCGTGGCGCGTCGCCCCGGCGGCGTCCGCCAACGGGAGCCGGGCGGAGCGGGCGGCGGCGGCGATTCCCGAGGACGCCGACCCGGAGCTTCTGGATGCGCTGAAGGCGTGGCGGCGCGAGGCGGCGTCGGCGGAGAGTGTCCCGTCCTATTGCGTCCTCGCGGACAAGGCGCTCGGCGCGATCGCGGCGCAGAAGCCGTCGAACGAGTTCGATCTGCTGTCGGTTCCCGGCATCGGACCGGCGAAGGCGGCTAAGTACGGCGACGACGTGCTGGCGATTGTTCGGAAACACGGCGGCGGGTAAAGGCGTTACAGGAAAGGGCGTCCGAACTTGAACCGGGCGCTCTCGAAAGGGACACACGCCGAAATGGCTTTCCGATATGTTCGAGCCGCCTTCGCCGTCGCGCTGGGACTGGGCTGCCTCGCCGCCGCACCGGCCGGGGCGCAGGGAGGGGCCGCCGCCGCCGCGGGCCTGCCGACGCCGCTCGCGCCGCCGCCGATGCCCGCGCGTACTACGCCGGTGGGGCTGCCGCAGGACGCGGGGCCGCACGACGCGGCGACCATTGAGTGGTGGTACTACAACGCGTTCCTGACCACGGAGAGTGGGAAGCGCTATGCGGTGGTGGCTTCGTTCTTCCGGACGGGACTGACGAAGGAGAAGAAGGGGCACTACCTCATCTACTCGCTGGCGGACCTGGACGCGAAGAAGAAGACGGCGTACTCGGTGCTCGACCGCAGCAACCGGGAACTTCTCAAGAGCCTGATGCCGCTCGTGGCGCAGCTAAAGCCCGAGGACCCGAAGCCGCTCCAGCTTCTCGCGCTGCTCCAGAAGGACCGGCTGCCGGAGCCGCACCGGGCGTTTCCCGGCGTCGCGAAGGTCACCACCGCGCCGAGGTTCTCGATCGCGCTCGGCGAGGAGAACCGGCTGGAGCAGGCGACCGACGACGCGCGGACGTGGAAGGCGGCGCTCAGGGGAGACGACTTCGCGCTCGACCTGACGCTGGCCCAGCCGGACCGACCGCCCATGCTCGTGGGCGATGTGGGCAAGACCGGGCTGAACCGGCCCGACGACATGTTCTACGTCTCGTTGACGCGCATGGCGGCGAGTGGCACGCTTACCCGGGGCGAGAAGGCCGAGAAGGTGACCGGCGTCGGGTGGCTCGACCGGCAGTGGGGAAGCTCGTGGGTGGTGGGGGACAACGGCTGGGACTGGTTCGGGGTGCAGCTCGCGGACGGCTCCGACCTGATCGTCTACCGGATCAAGGACAACGCGACCGGCAGGACGCTGCGGACCGAGGCGACCCTGCTGAAGCCGGACGGCGTGCAGGTGGTGGACCGGGACGTCACGTTCACGCCCCGGGGCGCGTGGACGGACCCGGCGACGGCGATAAAATACCCCGCGGCATTCGGCGTGAAGCTGAACACTCTGGGGCACGCGCTGACGATGACGCCCGCGTTTCCCGACCAGACGATCCCGGTGATCGGCATCGGGGACGCGATCTGGGAGGGCGTGGTGAACGTGACCGGGAGGGCGAAGGACGGCTCTGCGGTGACGGGCAGGGGGTACATGGAACTGGTCGGATACCGGGCGGCGGCATCAAGCGCGGCGAAGAAGGGAACGCGGTGATCGCGGCGTGGAGATTAATCTGATGCCGCCGTCGCGGCGGGAGTCCCGCCCGTGCGTCGGCATCTCGCTGGCGGACGTTCCCCCGTCCACGCTGGAGGGGCGGATCGACCGGGCGGCGGAACTCGGCTTCCGCGGCGTCGAAGTGCCGCTGACGGGGGAGGCGGGCGCGGGCTGGCCGCACGCCCCGACCCTCGGCCCGGACGAGCGCGCCTTCCTGAAGGAAAGCCTGTCGCGGTTCGCGTCGGTCGCGCTGGAAGCGCCGTACCAGGGGACGTTCGACGTCACGCTGGTCTCGCCGTCCTCAGCGATCCGGCGGGCGTCCCTGAGCGAGCTGTGGTCGGTGTGCCGGGTGGCGGAGGCGGTCGGGGCGCAAACCGTACTGGTTCGCACCGGCCTGCCGCCGCGCGGGCTTGCCGAGGCGCGCGCGGGCGCGCTGCTCGGGGAGTCGCTGACGACGCTGGACCGGATGGCGCGGGACCACGGCTGTCGGGTCGCGCTGCTGAACGCCGACCTGCTCGCGCGACTGGTCGCGTTCGGCTTTCTGGAGACGGCCGACTTTGCCAGTGTCGGCATCGCGCTCGACGTCGCCGCGGCGCGCGTCGGGGGCGAGCCGGACGCCGCGATAGCGCGCTTCGCCGAGGTGCACGCCGACTTCCTCCTGCACCGCCGGGTGCCCGCGTCCGACGACCCGCTGGCCTACGCGGGCGACGACGGCTCTTCGGGAATGATCTGCCTCGCCTTCCCCGAATTCGCGACCGACGGCCCGGCGGCGGTGGCCGCGCGCCGCGCGGAGTGGGAGCGCGGCCTGGTCCGCGGGTGAGCGACGGCAGCGGGGACTCCTTGGCGGTTGAGCCGGGGCAGGTCTGGTGGTGCGACGGGGCCGCGCTCTCCTTCGAGGCATACTTCAAGCGCCGCCCCGTGCTGGTCCTCGGCTTGCGCGACGGGGAAGGGGAGTCGGGCGGAAGCGGGCCCGTGGGGATCGTCGTCGCGCCGCTCTCATCGCGCCGCCGCTTCGGCCAGGAGCAGGCGGTCACGCACGCGGGCGGCGTCTCCTTTCTCACCGGCCACATCGCCGTCGTCGCGCGGGAATCGCTCCTCAAGCCGCTGGGCTCTTGGGACGGGTTCGGCGCGTGGGCGGCGGAGCAGAAAGCGCCGCCATCACCCCCCTCGTGGCTCGCCCGCCTGTTCCGCAAGGTCCGCCCCGAAATTCCCGGGTAACCTTTCGGGGAACTATCCGGGGTTTGACAGGGTCATAGTGGCAGTATATACTCTTAGTGCACACGACGATGTCTGCCAGCAGACGCGCCGGAGCGGCCCCTTCCGCAGTTTCCCCGCCGACCCTGCCGTGGCGAGTGCACCACCGACCGAATTACGAGGTACACGCATGTCTCTGTACGCGCCGTCCAAAGGGCGGTCCCGTTCCGCATTTACGCTGATCGAGCTTCTTGTCGTCATCGCCATCATCGCGATTCTCGCCGCGATTCTGTTCCCGGTCTTCGCCCAGGCCCGTGAGAAGGCGCGCGCGACTGCCTGCCTTTCGAACCAGAAGCAGATCGGCACCGCGCTCCAGATGTACGCGCAGGACTACGACGACGGGCTGCCCGCCTGGGCGGAATGGGTAATGACGCCTCCGGGTGCGAATAGCTCCGCGGGCTACTGGCAGGCGAAGCTTTCGCCCTACATCAAGAACGGCAACCCGGAAACGGGCGACAACACGGGCGTCTGGAACTGCCCGTCACTCGGCGCTCGCGGCGAGCGCGCCGTGACCATCAGCGGTGGCGTCGAGAAGCTGCCGTACTCCTACGGCTACAACTACTTCGTGCACCGGAACGACCCGGGCTCTGTGGTTGCCGGGGCCGTCCGCGGCTACCGCTACCCGTACCAGTATGAGATGGACGCGCCCGCGAGCACGGTTTTTGCCGGTGACGGCTCGTTCGACGGGCGTCTGCGGATGCCCTACGAGTTCCTGTACTGGAGGAACGTCCAGTCGAATACGGTATCTGCATTCGGCAACGAGATCCCGGACCGTCACGCGGGCGGATCGAACTACATCTTCGCGGACGGCCACGCGAAGTGGCTGAACGCGGAAGCGGCGTTCCCCAAGGCGGTCAACGCCGCCTCGCCGACGACGGCCGAGCGCAAGAAGGCCTATGGTTCCATCGCCAAGTTCTTCGCGTACTCCGGTGCCGAGCGCGCCTGGTACACCGCAAACGGAACGCTCTAAACATCTGCGCAGTCCCGTCCTTACTGCCGGCCCGTGGCTACAAGCCTCGGGCCGGCAGCGTTTTGTGGCCGCACTTTAGCATTTGCCCCGACTGCCTTGACACGGAAAAATAAGCAGTATATACTCCTCCCGGTCACAGGTAACACAGGAGTTACGGGGAATGGCCCGGGAATTGCCGTTTCCGGCTTGCTCACCGACCTGTCGCAGTGACAGCGCACACGCATCGTAAGGAGTTCGAGTTTATGTCTCTCTCGGTCAATCGGGGTAGAAAGCACGCAGCCTTCACGCTCATCGAACTGCTGGTGGTCATCGCCATAATAGCCATTCTCGCGGCGATCCTGTTCCCCGTTTTCGCGCAGGCAAGGGAGAAGGCCCGCCAGACGGCCTGCCTGAACAACCTGAAGCAGATCGGCACGGCAGCCATGATGTACACCCAGGACTACGACGAGACCTGGGTGCCCTGGGGGGGCTACCAGAACGGCACGGGGACCAATCCTCTATACATCTACCGCCTCGACCCGTATATCAAGGCTATCGCGGCGACTTCTTCGGACCGTACGGGCGTATGGCTCTGCCCGTCCGCGGACCGACCGCTGACGTACCAGAATTCGTACGGCTACAACTACCTGATGCTCGGGTACCTGACCGCGACGACGACCGGGTATCTGGGTCGGGTCAACACCCCCGCTCCCGTCGCGTCCCTCGACGCTCCGGCGGAGACGGTCGCCTTCCTGGACGCGATCGATGTCGTTCGTCCTCCCTACTGGGTTCAGACGAATCCGAACAACGACACCATCGCGGCGTGGCATCAGACCAGCAAGAACATCATCTCCACGAACGTGGACGGCGATCCGAAGGCTCTGGTGAACGTGGCCTGGGCGGACGGCCACGTGAAATCGACGCTGCGCGGCAAACTGACGCCCCCGTCTCGCGGCGGCAGCGCGTGCAGCGACGATCTCTGGGACCGGACGAAGCCGTCGCCGAATCGCCACAACGTCGCAGGCTGCCAGTAGCACAGGCATCGCCAAACTTTAAGAAAGCCAGAAGCGACTGAAAACTCGGTCCACGGCCGGACGCCGCGGACCGAGTTTTTTTACCGGGTTTCCTGCTCTATTGACATTTCCGAAGAAGCAGTATATATTCATCCATTAATCGATCGGATGTTAACGCTACCTAATCCGGAGGCGAGGGAGCCGTCCGGAGCGAACCCCCGTGGTTCGCGGTCATGGCCGCTCTAGGAGTTACGCGAATGTCTCTGTCCTCACCCCGCCGTAAGCCCTCCGGGTTTACCCTGATCGAACTGCT
>DATLHN010000471.1:0-7115 GCA_035539875.1 Armatimonadaceae bacterium | reverse complement strand
TCTCGGCGCTCAGAGCGGGCGGGGCGTCGCTGTCGTCGCCGCCGCCGCCGGAACAGCCCGCCAGGCTCAGGCCGCCCGCGGCGGCCGTCGTCAGCAGCGCGGCGGCCGAATAGGTGAGTAGGGACCGTCGGGAGAGTGTGGGGCGCATACCGCTCGATTCCACGCGGCGGCGCGGGACACCTTCCCCGGCGCGCGGGCGCGCGCGCCGGGGAAGGTGTCCCTCTTGACTACTTCGCAGCGGACGCCGTCTTGAACACGTCCTCGTTCATGGAGGCGATGATGTACGCATACGCCGCCTGGCCGCCGCGGATCATCTCCGCGCGGGCCGCCGGGTCCGTCACCGTCGCGTTCACCCGCGCGACGTAGTCGGCGTAGCCGTCGCTGTCGCGGTAGTAGGTGGGCGAGATGTTCAGCGTGTCGGCGATCTTCTGGCCGATCGACCGGCCGCCGTTGGTCGTGCCGCCGTAGTAGACGTGGTGGACGCCCAGCGCGAAGTACGGACCCTTCGCTTCGCTCGCCCGCAGTTCCGCGAGGAACGCCTTGGTCGCCGGGCGCGCCTCGGCGTCGGTCGGCCAGCGCGAGCCCATGGCGGTCAGGTCGGCGCGCAGCAGCGTCAGGAGCTTCTTCTGCTCGGGGCCGTACGGCAGCGTCTTCTCGCCGGGGTCCGCCGCCGTCAGGATGCGGTGGACCGCGTCGTGGATCAGCGCGCGCTGCTGCAGGTGGACTTCCAGCATCGGCTTCGTCAGCGCGCCCTCGAAGAGGGTCTTGTTGAACGCGGCATTGCTCACCACCTCGTGCTTGTCGCCGTACGCCTCGCGCAGAACGCGGGTGAACGGCTTGGCCTCGGCGGCGGCGGGAGAGGCGGGGAACGTCAGGGTCGCCCAGCGGTGGACCGCCGCGTACGTCTTGCCCTCGTGGACGCCCGCCTTCTTTTCGGTGACGAGCACGCGGACGCCGACGAAGCCCGGCGCGGCGGTCGTCGCCTTCCACGGGGTCCGCACTTCGCCCTTGAGGTCGGCGGTGTAGCCGGTGGGCGCGGCCTCGCCCGGCCACTGCACCCAGATTTCCGCCGCCGGGACCGGCCAGCCGCCCTGCCACGCGGTGACGACGAGCGTGTCGCCGTCGCGGGCGGCGCGCAGCTCCGCGGCGGCGTCCGACTTCGCGCCCGCCGCCGCGACCGAGGCCGCCCCGCGCGGGTGGTAGACCAGCAGGTACGGCGCCGCGCCCCTCTCCCGGACGCCGACCACGCTCTCGGCGGCGACGACGCCCGTCCCGGCGGGCAGCGCGGCGTAGCGCGCGCCGTCCTTCGGCGCGCCGAGGGTGAGCGTCTTGGCCCCGTCGCCGCGGGGGGAGAGCGCGGCGACGTACGAGGCGAACTCCGGCTTCGGCGCGGTCGCGGCGTCGTCCAGGAGCGCGAAGCGCACCTGCCCGTTCTCGACCGTCGCCCAGAGGTAGTGGGCGCGGGCCGCGGTCGGCAGCAGGGCGACGAGGGCGAGGGCGGCCAGGGCCGCCGTAACGGCGGCGGCGGCACGCTTTCGGCGGGTGGGTCGTCGGAAGTAGCTTGTGTTCATCACGGGTTGATCTTCTTCGCGCGCCACAGGTTCGGGTCGCGCAGCGCGTCGACGGAGTGAGACTTGACGTGGCCGTCCAGGAAGAGGACGCTGACCATACTATTATGACGCGGCATGACGCGCCCGAACGTCTCGCGGTCGAGAACGGCGGGCGGCGTCTTCGCCCAGAGCTGCGGCGGGCGGACGGCGTAGTAGCCCCAGGCCAGGGTCGTCCCGCTGCTCTGGGGCGACGCGACGCTGTCGGTCATCGCGACCGTGGTCGCCGCCGCCTCGATCTCGGCGAGCGGGCGGCCGACGCCGCCGATGCCGACCCCGGCGGGCGACGGCACGTAGGCGGTGCCGGTGCTGGGCGTCGCCACGGAGCAGGCCGGGTGCGGCGTGTCGTAGGCGTCCGGGCAGGTCTCGGTCGGCGAAAGGTACGCGTAATTGTACCCGTAGCTCGGATACAGGCCGTAGTAGTAGTCGTTGAAGCCGCCGCTGCCGCCCGGGTCGTCGATCGTCTCCTGGTAGGTCAGGGTGCCGGTGATCGGCAGGTCGTAGCGGGCGGTGGGGCAGTAGACGAAGCCGCGCGCCCTGATGTAGGGGGCGAGGAGCTGCGGCCAGCGCTTGTCGTGGCTCGCCTGCGCGAGCATGGTGCTCTCGTCGTAGTCCTGCGAGTACATCGCCAGCGCGATGCCGAGCTGCTTGAGGTTGCTCGCGCAGGTCGCCTGCCGCGCCTTTTCCCGCGCCTGCGCGAACACCGGGAAGAGGATTGCCGCGAGAATGGCGATGATCGCTATCACTACGAGAAGCTCAATGAGGGTAAACGCTCCGCGTTTACCCGGGGTAAAGGCGGCGTGCCGCCGCGCGGTCGTGGGGGCGCTATCGCCCCGTGGGGTAGAATCCATAATGCGTTTCACCTATTCGGCGTGCCACAGGCCGTGACGTGTCGGGACGGGTGGGACGCAGGGCGCGGGGGAGGTCCAGTCCCCCGCGCCCACCCGCTACAATGGCGCGGGTCGGAGCGGGCGAGCGCGCGCCGGACTATGGCGACCGCGCGTATCTCCGACCAATGTGGTCCGCAATAGGATAGCGTAGCGGCGAGCGGCTTGTCAAGCGGTTCCGCCGCTTCGCGCGAGATTTTTCGCGCCGGGAACGGCCGACAAAAGGAGAGGCCCCCGCCCGAAGGGTGGGGGCCTGTCTCCGCGTCTTCCTACCGGACGTTGACCCGGGCGAGCAGGCTGACCAGGTCCGGCGAAAGCGGGTCCGCGCCGCGGGCGATCAGGTAGCGCATGACGTCCACCTGGCCGGTGAGCGCGGCGTAGTCCAGCGCGGTGCCGCCCGCGACCGGGTGCTCCGCGAGGACCAGGGCGGGGTCGGCGTCCACGAGCCGCCGGACGGCCACGAGGTCGCCGCGGCCCGCGGCCACGTAGATCGCGTCCGCGGAGGCGTCCGCCGCCGTGTCGAGGGTTCCGCGGCTGGTCGCGAACCGGGCGCGCAGTCCGGCGGGCGTCCGCCAGAACGGGGGCCGCCGCCGCGCGCCCGCCGCGTCGGTCGCGGGGGAGTTCGTCGTCTCGGACGTCGTGTTCGTGAGCGTGATTTCCGGCGTGATCATGGTGGTGCTCCTCGTTCTCCGTTCCGGCAGACTGTCTTCTGTATACTCCGGCCGCGCGCCGCGCTTCGGAAGCGTCGGTCGGGCGGCGGGGAGGAAGATTCGCCGGGCTGATGGAGACAGGATACGCCCACCCGGGGCGCGCGACCGTGACCGGGTCGCGTCGCCCGCGTGACCGTGGTCACGCGGGGATGAAAGAGGGAAAGAGGGGCGGAACCGGGCGGCTACCGCGCGAGACCGGCCGGGGCCGGGGCGTCCAGCTCCTCGGGCGTGT
Organism: Armatimonadaceae bacterium; assembly: GCA_035539875.1. Classification (GTDB taxonomy): domain Bacteria; phylum Armatimonadota; class Armatimonadia; order Armatimonadales; family Armatimonadaceae; genus CALEKU01. Next base: position 3,679 of record DATLHN010000471.1, on the reverse strand, counting down.
TGACCACCCGCAGGTACATCTCGAAGCGGCTCAGGCGGATGACGCGCGCGGGCTGGGAGCCCTCGGCGACGATCAGGGCGAGGCCGCACTTCTCGTAGTAGAGGCGGCGCACCTCCATCAGCACGGCGAGGCCCGCCGAGTCGATGAAGTGAACTTCCCGGAGGTCCACGACGACGGTCGGAGCGCCCGCCGCGCCCGCCGCGCAGACGCTGCCCTCCTCGCCGCCCGGCTCCGCGGCGGCGGTGACGGCCCGGCAGGTGTCCGTCAGAACGGCGCGCAGCTCGTCCGCGGTGGCGAGATCGACGTCTCCCTCCGCGACGATAAACGAGCGTCCCGCCTTCTCAAAGGTGTGCAGGCGAAACTCCTCTTCCTCCTCGCCGCCCTCGAAGTCGTCCTGGAAGCTGTCGCTGCCGTCGTTCCCGGTCTTCTGCACGTTTCAGTGCTCCTCCCGCCCCGTTTCTGTCCGCCCCCGATATCTTATGCCGCGTTTCCGCGCGCCCGAGACTATACCGTACGCCGTGCTGTTCCACTCGCCGACCCGAACCCCGGCGGCTACGCGCACCAAACCGCCGCTGGCGGAGCGCAAGCGCGTGCGCCAGGCGGGCACCGGTACGTATCGGACACGTTCGGGAACGGGGGTTGTCTCCCCTTCCTTTTCCCGAACGCGCCCGGCGTCAAACGCGCCGCGCCCGCGTCAGGGACGCGCCGCGGCGGCCTTTTTCGACGCCGCCGGGAGCGTCCGGTTCCACGCGAGCAGCTTTTCCTTGAGACGCGCGACCACGTCCGGGTGTTGCGCGGCGACGTCCTTCGTCTCGCCCCGGTCGGCGGCCAGGTCGTAAAGCTGCGCCGCCGACGCCCCGTTTTCGTCGGGCAGGAGCAGCTTCCAGTTCCCCTCGCGCACCGCCAGGTCGGGCAGCGGCGCGCGGGGCGGGCCGGGCCGATCCGGCGGGCGCTTGAAGAACAGCGGCGCGGTGCGGCCCGCCGCCTTCTCGCCCCCGAAGAGGGCCGGGCGCACGTCCTCGCCGTCGGGCGCGTAGGCGGCTTTCGCGCCGCCGGGCGCGGCGGCCGACTCCGGCATGGTCGCCCCAGCGAGGCGCAGGATCGAGGCCGTCAGGTCCACCGACGAGAAGACCGCGGTCTGGTTCACCGTGCCCCGGCGCGCGGCCGGGATCAGGCCCGGACCCCACGCCACCAGCGGCTCGCGGACGCCGCCCTCGTAGATCTGGCCCTTCGTGCCGCGCAGACCGCCCGCCGACCCCGCGCCCGGCTCCGGGCCGTTGTCGCTCATGACCAGGATCAGGGTGTTGTCGCGCAGGGCGGGGCTGCTGCGGACGTAGTCGAAGAGCGGGGCGAGCTGGCGGTCCATGTTGACGAGCACGCCGCGGTAGAGCGCCTTCTTCGAGCCGTCCCCGCGCAGGTCGGCGGGCGGGTCGAACGGGGAGTGGACGTCGTCCGGCCAGACGTTGACGAAGAACGGCTTGCCCGCCTTCTCGGCGTCGCGGACGAACCCGAGCGCGCCGTCCACGAACGTCTTCGTCACCTGGTGGCGCGGCACCCAGCGGACGCTGCCGCGCCCGAGCTTCTCGCTCGCCGCCCCGAGGCCCATCTTCCGGCCCCCGGAGCCGTCGGGCGCGGTGTCCATCATCGCCAGCACGCGGTCGCCCAGGCCCTCGAACTGCGTCAGCGAGGCGTCGAAGCCGTACTGCGTGATCAGCGGGGCCTCGGCGATGTCGCGCCCGCCGCCCAGGTGCCACTTTCCGAAGTGCCCGGTGGCGTAGCCCGCGCCCGAGAGCGCCCGCGCCAGCGACGGCGCGTTCGGGTCGAGCCAGTGCGCGATGCCGCGGGCGTCGTTCTCCTGCCGCGCCGCGATGTACGAGGTGACGTTCCAGCGGGCGGGGTACTGCCCGGTCAGGAGCGCGGTGCGCGACGGCGAGCAGATCGGGGAGTTGACGTAGAACTGGGTGAAGCGGACGCCCTCGCGCGCGAGCCGGTCGATGTTCTCGGTGCGGGCGGGGGCGCGCGGGTTGTAGCAGGACAGGTCCGCGTACCCGGCGTCGTCGATCAGGACCAGGATGACGTTGGGCCGCTTCGCGGCCGATCCGCCGCCCGTCTGAGGCGCGGCGGCGACGGCAGGAGCGGCCAGGGCGGCGGCGGTAGCGGCGAATGCGGCAACGGCCGCGGCACGCCGGGGAAAGGGGCGGGAGCGAAGCATACTTCCTGTTTCGCCCCGCGGGCGGCGGGAACCTCCCCGCCGCCCGCGCGAGGCGCGCGCGTTTGCGCGGGCGTCTTATCCCGTTTCGCCTTCGCCGCTGTCGCCGCCGCGCAGGCGCTCCAGGCGGCGGCGGCGCTTCTGCGCGACGTTCCAGCGGCGTCGGCACGGGGTGCAGTACACCCCGTTCCAGGCGATCCGCTCGTCGCACGCGCCGCGGCGCGCGCCGAAGCCGGGGCAGGGCGCGCCGCGCGCCGCCCCACCGGTCGCGCCATGGCCCGCCGGAGTCGAAAGGTTGTCGCTGCCGGGGCTGCTGTGGTGACTGCTGTTCGGCGCGTTCTTTTCCGTCTTCATCCGTCTTTTCGTCCCTTCCGCGAGATAGGCCGGACCGCGCCGCGCCGCGCGCCGGACCGTGCCTTTGGAGTCTGCCACAGACTTTATACTTCGCGAAATCCGGACGAAGCAAGTAAAAAAACCCGGTAAAGAGGCCGATAATGCAGATTAGTAGACGGAAATGCCGTTGTACCGCACTATCGGCCCCATCACGGGGCCATCACGGGGCGCGCACGTCAGGGGCGGACGCCGACAAAGATCATCTGCGGGGACGACGCGCGGAGCGGGCGGGCCTGGTAATCGCCGTAGACGGATTCGACGGCGAAGCCGGCGTGCCGGTACAGAAGCTCCAGCTCGCGCGGGTAGTAGACGTGGCTTTCGAAGTCGCTGATCGCGCGCTCCCCGGGCAGGGCGGTCGTCGCGCCGCTCTTCGGGTCCACCGTGAACTTGTCGTAGAGGAAGCGGATGCGCGCCCGCTGGAGGTCGGCGAGGTAGCGCGTGGTCTTGTAGCGCAGCAGGCGGGTGCTGGTCGCCTCGTCGAACGTGTCCAGGTCGATCTCGACCAGCTCGCGCGCGGGCGAGCGGTACGAATCCGAGTAGGCGGCGAGGTCGGCCATGGCGACGTCCACGACGAAGCGCCCGCCGGGGGCCAGGTTCTCGAACGCCGCGCGCCACGCCGCAATCTGGTCGTCGAGGGTCAGCAGGTGGCAGACCGACGAACAGGGGGTGACGATCAGGTCGAAGGGTTCGCCGCCGCCGCCGTCGTCCGCCCGCCACGTCCGCATGTCGCCTTCGAGCAGCGTCAGCCGCTCGCGCACGGCGGGCTTCGCCCCGGCGCGGCGCTTCTCGGCGGCGGCCAGCATCTCGGGCACCAGCTCCAGCCCGACCACGTCGAAGCCGTGCTCGGCCCCGGCCTCGGCCAGCGGCAGCGTGACCCGCCCGTTGCCGCAGGCCAGCTCCAGCACGCGCCGTGGCTTGAGCCGGGCCGCCAGCCCGGTGAAGAACTCGACGTCCTCGGTGTCGCCGACGTGCTCCAGGTCGTAGTCCTCGGGCTTGAGGTAGATCGCCTCCGGTACGTCGTCTCTGCCCCCGCCGCCGTTGCCGCTGCCGCTGCCGTTGCCCCCGCTGCCGTTGCCG
>DATLHN010000470.1:0-7935 GCA_035539875.1 Armatimonadaceae bacterium | reverse complement strand
TACCTCTTCCTCAACTGCGCGCCCGGCGTCGGGTGGAACCAGAACCGTCCGGAGACGATCACGGAGAAGCTGTTCCGCGAGCCGATGGCGGCCCTCGCGCCCGCGGACGCCCCGGAGGAGCAGCGCGTCCGCCCCGGAATCTCGCTCATCCTGTCGTACCTGAACGGGCCGCGGGAAACGCTCGCGGAGACGCTGCGGCGCGTCCTCGCCCTGTCGCAGCGCGAGGGCGTGCCGGTGCTGATCGTGCTGGACGGGCAGAACTGGTGGGGCGACCGGCCCGACCTCTGGAACTGGTGGGACCGCGCCCGCCCCGGCTACGCGCCGGGCAACGCCGAGAACGTCGAATGGACGGACTGGGGACCGGAGCACGCCGTCAAGGTCTGCTGGCGCAACTGGGGGCGGCAGATACGCGTCCTCCCGGCCCCGAACATCGCCGCGCCCCGCTTCCGCGCCGCGGCCCGGGAGTCCCTGCCCGAACTCGCCTCGATACTGCGGAAATGGGCCTCCGCGCTCCCGCCCGAGAAGCGGTGGCTCTTCCCCGGCGTCAAGGTCGGCTGGGAGGCGTCGATCGGCGTCAACGCCTACCACTATCCGGACGGCAACCGCCTGCTGGACCGGCCCGAGGCGGACGACCCGAAGCAGGGCCTCGACATGAAGTCGGGCTTCTCGGGCGGTTTGGCGACGCTGGGGCATGCCGCGCTCGCGAGCAAGGGGTGGAAGCGCGGCGGAGCCGTGACGCTGGCGGACCACGAGCGGCTGGTCGCCGACTACCTCGCGTTCCTTGCGCGGCTGTGCCGCGAAGCCGGGCTAAAAAGGGACGAGGTCTTCACGCACGCGGGCGGGCAGTACGCGCCCTGGGAAAAACACTACTCGCACCGGGTCGCCATCAACGGCGACTCCGTCCCCGGCTGGAGCCTCTACGGCGACACGCCCGACCGGGCCGGCGACCTCGGGGCGTCGCTGGAGCGCGCGCGCCGCGACGACTGGTGCGCCGCCGAGTGGCTGCCGCTCGGCGCAAAGACCTCCGCCGACTGGAGGGACGCCGCGCTCGCGACGCTGGGCTACAGGCGGTGCCGCTCGCTTTCGGTGTATAACTGGGAGGGAATCCGGGGCAACCCGGAGGCGATCGACGGCCTGCGACAGGCGCTCGCCGAGCCACAGCCTGAAGGAAGGGGTCACAGTTCGCGCCCATGAGAGTCATCATCGTCGGAGCGGGGGTCGCCGGGCTCGTGTGCGCGCGGACGCTCCACCGGGCGGGGAACGCGGTGACCGTGCTGGAGGCGTCCGACGACGTCGGCGGGCGCGTCCGCAGCGACATCGTGGACGGCTTCATCCTCGACCGCGGCTTCCAGGTCCTTTTTACGGCCTACCCGGCGGCGCGGCGGCAGCTCGACTTCGGCGCGCTGTCTCTGCGCACCTACGACCCCGGTGCGATCATTTCCCAGGCGGCGCGGCGGCACGTCCTCTCCGACCCGCTTCGCGATTCGGGCGCGTTTCTCCCTTCGGTGAGGTCCGGCATCGTGACGCTGACCGACAAGGTCAAGACGGCGATCCTCAGTGCAGAGTTGAAGCGGACGACCGTCGGGGCCATCATGGGGGGCGAGGACGCCACCACCGAGGACTACCTTCGGCAGCGCGGGTTCTCCGACAAGTTCGTGGACAACTTCGCGCGCCCGTTCTTCGGCGGCATCTTCCTCGACCGGTCGCTGGCGACGAGCGCGCGCAGTTTTCAGTTCGACTGGAAGATGCTCACCGAGGGGGAGACGGCGACGCCCGCGCAGGGCATGGGCCAGGTCAGCGACCAGCTCGCCACCGAGCTCGTCACCGACGGCTGCGTCCGCCTGAACGCCCGCGTGGCCGGGCTGGTGCGTGACAAGAGCGACTGGTGCCGCGGCGCGCTCCTCGAAAACGGCGAGAAGGTGCTGGGAGAGGCGGTCGTGGTCGCGACGCCCGCCCCGGAGACCGCCCGCCTGACCGGCCTGCCGGTCCCAAAGGGAGCGCGCGGCACGGTGTGCGCCTACTTCGCGGGCGACCAGAGGGTCTACCGGGGCAAGAAGATCGTGCTCCACGCCAACCGGGACCCGTTCGTCAACAACTGCGTCCAGGTGTCCAACGTTGCGCCGGAGCAGGCCCCGCCCGGCCAGCACCTTCTCTCCGCCACCGTCGTCGGCGAACTGCCGGAGTCGCGCGACGAGGAGGTGTACGCGCGGGCGATGGCCGACCTGCGTCGCATTTGGGCGGGCGACCGGACCGCGCTGGAAGCGCTGAAAACGTACCGTCCGCTGGCGCTCTACCGAATCCCGTTCAGCCAGTTCGCCCAGCCGCCGGGGGTGCACGACGCCCTACCGGACAACGTCACAGGCCAGCCCGGCCTCTACCTAGCCGGGGAGTTCACGGCCGCCAGCAGCCTGAACGCGGCCATGCGGAGCGGGGAGAAGTGCGCCGCGCGCATCCTGGACGACTTCGCGCCCCGTTGACGCGGTCCGTCTACGCCCTCTTCGCGGCGAGGACACGGCGGGCGAAGACGGGCAGCATCTTCACCTTGCTGATCTTCTTCGGGTTGGACGCGAGGCGGTACAGCCACTCCAGGCCGACGTTCTGCATCCAGACCGGGGCGCGCTTCACCGACCCGGAGAAGACGTCCAGCGTGCCGCCCACCCCGATGCACACCGGGACTCCGAGCGCCTGCTTGTGGCGGTCGATAAACTTCTCCTGCTTGGGGATGCCGAGGGCGACGAGCAGGATGTCGGGCTTTGCCGCGCGGATCTGCTCCACGATCTGCGGCTCGTCGTCCGGCTTGAAGAAGCCGTCGCGGAAGCCGACGATGTTCGCGCCGGGGTAGCGCGCCCGCATCCGCGCGGCTGCCTCCTCGGCGACGCCCGGCCCGGCCCCGAAGAAGAAGACGCGCCATCCCTTCTCCGCCGAAAGGGCGCAGCAGCGCGCGGAGAGGTCCACGCCGCTCACCTTCGCGGTAACGGGCGTCCCGAGCCGTTTCGTGGCCCAGACGATGCCCATGCCGTCCGGGGTGACCAGGTCCGAGGCGGCGACGATGCGCGCGAACTCCGGGTCCTCGGAGGCCGTGATGACCATCGAGGCGTCGGCGGTGACGATGTGGCGCGGGCTCCCCTCGGCGATGAAACGCTCGACCAGGGCCAGCGCCCCGTCCATGTCCACGCGGTCCACCCGCATGCCGAGCAATTCGATGGAGTTCAGGTCTACCGCCCGCTGCTGCTGCCCGTCTGTCGCCACGATTTCGTCACCGCTCTCCTGGGGTTTATCTGTCCTCCCCATTATAGCGGAAACGCGCCCCGCCGGACAGAGCGCCGACGGGGCGCGTTGCTCCCAGAGACGACAGAGCCCCCCGCGGACAACCAGCGGGAGGCTTTCCTGTACCGGACCACGGTCGGAGCGACGTCCCCGCCGCCCCGGGACCGTGGTCCCATTCTCGACTATTCCCTACTTACGGGTGGTTCACCCGCTTGCCGGTCTTGTCGTCGATATCGTCGCCGGTCACCGCGTCCGCCGCCTTCTCGCCCAGGCCGCGGGTGTCGGGGGTGCCGTCGTTCGCATAGCCGCCGGTCTTGATAGACGGGACGGTCTCGCCGAGCTCCTCGCGCCGGTTCATGCCGACCGTTCCGTCCGGATCGTCGACGTTGTAGGCGGTGTTGCTATAGCCCGCGGCGCTACTCCCCGCGACCGGCACGCCCTGCTTGTCGTCGTACGGATCGCCGGTGATGGCGTCCGCCGTTTTCTCCATGATGCCCCGGGTGTCCGGGGTGCCCGCGGTGGTATACCCGCCGGTCTTGATGGAGGGGGCGCTTTCGCCGAGTTCTTCGCGGCGGTTGATGCCGATGGTGCCGTCCGGGTCGTTGCCGACGTACGTGGTGTCACGGTAGCCGGGCGTGCTGCCCGCCACGGGGACGCCCTGCTTGTCGTCGAGGTTGTCGCCGGTCACGGCGTCAGCGGTCTTTTCCATGATGCCGCGGGTATCGGGCGTCCCGGCGACGGTGTAGCCGCCGGTCTGGATGCCGGGCTGGTTGGTGGACGCGATGCCCCCGCCGAGCGGGGTGCCCGTGGTCGGGTAGACGCGGTCCACGTAGACCGAGTCCTCGTCGTCCGTCAGGTCGCCCGTGGCGCCGGAGCCGACGCCGGAAACCGTGTTGTCGTTATCGACGTTGTCGATCGCGGCCACCGCCGCGCCGCTCGCGGCAGCGCCCGCCGCGCCGCCGATGATCGCCCCGGCGATCGCCCCGGCCGGCCCGAGGGCCGCGCCGGCGATGCCGCCAACGACCATGCCGCCGATGCCGCCGATGGCGGCGCCCTTCTCGGCGTCGGCGTTGGGATCATCGTCGATGCCGTGCTGGATATTATCGTCTCGGACTATTCTTTCGTCCCGAATTTCATCAGCCATGGGTTGAATCCTCCTGGTGTGAGAAGCCGGGTGGCCCGGCCCGATGGTTCCGGCAGAGACACCGTCATCGGCCCCCTGCCGAACCCGCAGCCCGGGGTTATCCGGACACACTCTGGGGTTACCCGACAGGCTTTACCTGTCAAACGCGGCTTTGAAGGAGATACCGGGAAAAGGCGCGAAAAAGTAATGTCCCGCGGTCAGAGACGGGCGAGGAGCCCCGCCAGTGTTACGTCGGCGAGCGAGGGGACGACGCAGTCGGCGGCGTCCATGGGCAGCAGCGACGTGAGCGGGTTCGGGCAGGCGACGCAGGCCAGCCCTGCCGCCTTCGCCGCCCGGATGCCGTTGGGCGAGTCCTCGATAGCGACCGCCTCGTGGGGGGCGACTCCCAGCGCGGCGCAGGCGCTGACGTACAGTTCCGGGTCCGGCTTCGTGCGCGCGACGTCGTCCGCGGTGCGGGTCACCTCGAAGCGGTCGGAGAGACCCAGGTGCGCCAGGTGGTCGTCTATCCAGGCGCGCGGCGAGGACGACGCGATGGCCAGGCGCAGCCCGAGCGCCGCCGCCTCGTCAAGGCGCTCTACCACCCCGGCGCGCGGGCCGAGGCGGCGCAGACGCCCGACAAAGCGCAGACGGCGCTCGGCGCGCAGACGCGCGCGATCGCAGGGCCGCGAAAGGCAAGCGTCCAGATAGTCGTAGGGGTCGAACGGGCATTCGCGCGGGCCGATCCCGATCCCGGTAGCCCAGACGGAGAGTGGCAGTTCCGCGCCGTGCTCGGCGTAGAGTTCCTGCCATACCTCGTACTCCGGCGTTTCCGTGTCGAAGAGGGTTCCGTCGAAGTCGAAGATGAGGGCGCGGAAGCGCGCCGGGGTCGTACTCGCGGGAGGGGCGGCCATTCCAACAGGGAGTGTATCAGAATGAGCAAGGCCATCGGAATGGGCATCGTCGGCGCGGGCAGCATCGGCATCCGCGGCGCGCTGGAACACCTGGTCCTTCCCGACGTCCGGGACCGCGTGCGCCTCGCCGCCGTCTGCGACCCGGTGCCCGGGCGCGCGCAGGCCGCGGCGGACAAGTACGGCGTCTCCCGCGCCTACGAGTCCTACGAGGACCTGCTCGCCGATCCGGCCGTGGACGCCGTCACCATCGGCTCGCCCATCGGGATCCACTACGACCAGGGGCTCGACGCGATCCGCGCGGGCAAACACATCCACTTTAACAAGACGATGACCGTCACCGCCGACGAGGCGACCCACCTGATCGACGAGGCGACGAAGGCGAGCCTCATCATCGTCGCCTCTCCGGGCCAGATGCTCCGGCCGAGCAACCTGCGCATCCGGCGGCTGATCCAGGACGGCGCGCTCGGCAGGGTGGCCTGGGCCACGACCGGCGCGGCGTTCGGCGCATACCACGAAAACGAGTCCCTGCGCAAGGGCGACGACGTGCTGAGCAACGTCAACCCGGCGTGGTACTGGCGCAAGCCCGGCGGCGGCCCGCTCTACGACATGACGGTCTACGGCCTGCACACCCTCACCGGCGTCCTCGGCCCGGCGAAGCGGGTCACGGCCATGAGCGGGGTTGGCATCGCCGAGCGCGAGTACCAGGGCAGGAGCTACCCCTGCGACGCCGACGACAACACGCTGATGGTCCTCGACTTCGGCGATACGCTCTTCTCGTTCGTCTACGGCACCTTCGCGGGCTCGAACACCCAGTTCGGCCAGCCCAGCTTCTACGGACAGAAGGGCAGCATCGTCGGCCTGACCCACAACGGCGAGCCGCTCGACTACCCCGGCCGCGAGGAGGGACTGGACCCGATCAAGCTGCTGCCGCACGTCAAGAACACGGCGCACGCCCAGCTGGGCGAGGCGCACGTCTTCGAAGACATCATGCAGCTCGTCCGCTGGGTCCGAGACGGCGTCCCGAGCAGCGCCACCGCTGAGCACGCGCGCCACGTCATCGAGATCATCGAGGCCGCGTACCGGGCCGCCGAGACCGGAAAGACGCAGGCCCTCGAAACCACGTTCACCCCCCCGGACGGCATATGAGCGCTTACAACGAAGCGCGCGAGCCGAGTCCGGCGTTCCGGGACGCGGTGCGCATGGCCGAGACGGGGAAGCCGATCGACGGGGAGACCCACCTGCTCGCCACGGCGCGGCAGGCGCGCGACCGCGGCGGCACCGAGAGCATCGACTACCGCGCGGCGGCGAACGACCTGGGCCTCTACCTGCTCTACCTCGGGCAGCCCGACCGCGCCATCGAAGCGTTCGAGCAGGCGACCGCGCTGCCCGTGCCGACCTCGGACACCGGCCTGCGCAACTTCCTGCTGCACCAGCTCAACCTGGGGCAGGCGCTCGACTTCGCGGGGCGGCCGGACGAAGCCGTGGAGGTGCTGCGGCGCAACGCCGACGCGCGGCGTGCCTATTTCGGCGAGGAGCACCCGGGGTACGCGTTCGTCCTGGAGCCGCTGGGCGTTCTCCGCCTGCGCCAGGGTCGCCCGAACGACGCCCTGCCGCTGCTGGACATCGCGACCGGGATATTCCAGCGGCACGGTCACCCGCGCATCGCCAGCACCCTCGCCTGGCGGGCGTTCGCGCTGAAGGCGGCGGGGAGGACCACGCCCCCCTTCGCCGGGATCACGCTGCCCGCCGAGACGCTCGCGGCGCTGGTCCGCGAGGTGGTGACCTCGCTCCCCTTCATCGATTCCATAGAAGTGCGCCGCGCGACGCTCGGGGACGCCTACGGACTGGTCGCGGAGAAGCTCGGGCAGGACAACCCTGCCCTCCTGGAAGTGCTGTCCGCCATCGCGGACACGGAGGCGGGGGCGGCGGGCGCGGCGGCGAAGCCCAAAGTCCGTCTGGAGGCGCTGCGCCGCGTCCTCGACTACCACGAGCGGCGGGGACAGGCGCACGACGCCGCCCTCGCCCTCCAGGCGCTCGCGCTGGCTCAGGACGACGCGGGTGACGCGCAGGGCGCGTGGGACAGCTACCGCGCGGCGGTCCAGCGCGCCGAATCCACCGGCGACATGACCCTCCTCTCCCACACCCTGCTCAACTACGGGCTCTTCCTGAACGAGGGCGGACGGCCCGAGGACGCCGAGAGAACGTTGCGACTGGCGGTCGCCGCGGCGCAGCGCGGTCACGACGGCGAAGCCCTGGGACGCGCGAACGGCGCTTACGGCATCTACCTTCAGCACGCCGGACGAGCCGGGGAGGCGAAGGAGAAGCTGGATGAGGCGATACGCCTGCTCCCCCCCGCGCACCCGGACGCGCTGGCCGTTCGCGGTCACCGCACCGCCATCGACCGGGGAGGCCCCTGCCCCTGCAACGCCACCGGCGAAGGTCACGCCGCCGCGTACCGGGAACTCGTTCTCGGACTGCTCCCGAAGGACCTGGTGGAGGATATGACTGTCGCCCCCGGCGGAGAGGAAGGGCTTCAGGTCGAGTTCAAGCTGGCGCGCGAGCCGAACCCGGAGGAGCAGGAGTTGATCAACCGCGTGCTGAGTTTCGCGAACGCCGAGTTCCCGCGCACCATCA
>DATLHN010000469.1:0-2999 GCA_035539875.1 Armatimonadaceae bacterium | reverse complement strand
CTCGATTACGGGGACGGTGACGTTGGGCTTCTTGATGGGGAGTTCCAGCGTCAGGGTCGTCTTCTCGTGCTCGGCGGGCTGCGAGCCGTGTTCCGCGGCGGGCGCGCTGGAGCGCATCTTGACCTCCGACGCGTCGTTCAGAAGCTGAGCGTACTCCACCCGGTCCGCCAGGCCGTCGAGGTGCAGGTTCTTGAACGGCCAGGCGAAGGCGTGGACGTACAGGCGGTTCGTCTTCGGGTCGTACGTGTAGCGGCAGTCCTGCGGCGCGGAACCCAGCTCCGCCGGGGCCTGCGTGCAGCCGTAGATCGAGCGGCAGTGCCGCTTCATCCACTCGCCCATGCCCGCCAGCCGGTCCAGAGCCCGCTCGTCGAACTCCCCGCGCCCGGTCGGGCCGACGTTCAGCAGCAGGTTGCCGCCCTTGCTGACCGTGTCGATCAGCATCTGCACTAGCATATCCACCGACTTCCAGGACTCCTCGTCGCGGTGGTAGCCCCAGGACCCGGAGAACGTCTGGCAAGCCTCCCAGACCACCGGCTTCCCGTTCACCTTTACCCACTCGCGCGGCTGGTACTGCTCCGGGGTCTTGAGGTCCTGGTCGATCTGCAGCCGGTCGTTGAGGACGATGTGCGGCTGCAGTTCGCGGATCGTCTTGATGAGCGTCTCGCTCTGCCAGACGTCCTTGCCCTTGCCCGCCAGCCCCTTGGCCTCGTCCGCCTGCACCGAGAAGTCGTACCAGAGCACGTCCACCCGGCCGAAGCGGGTCAGCAGCTCGCGCGTCTGCCCGTGCAGGTACTCCGCGTACTTCGCCACGTCCCGGTTCGCGTCGTCGGCGCGGTACGCCTCGTCGTCGCGGCGCGGGTGGTGGCGGTCGACGGTGTACTCCGGGTGGTGCCAGTCGAGCAGCGAGTGGTAGAAACCGACCCGCATGTTGTAGTCGCGGAAGGCATCCACCATGGGCCGCAGCAGATCGCGCCCGTAGGGAGTGTTGGTGGATTTGTAGGGGGTGAACGCTGTGTCCCAGAGGCAGAACCCGTCGTGGTGCTTGGTGGTGACCACGAAATACTTCATGCCCGCGCCGCTGGCGGCCTTCGCCCAGTGCTTGGGGTCGTAGAGGTCGGGGTCGAAGTGCTTGAAGTACTTTTCGTACTGCTCGGTGGTCATCTGCTCCCGGCTCTTTACCCACTCGTGGCGCGCGGGCAGGGCGTAGAGCCCCCAGTGGATGAAGAGGCCGAACCGGTCATGGGTGAACCAGGAGGTGTCGCCGTCCGTGGGCTCGGGCTGCGGAATCGTCATCGAAGTCTCGTTCTCCTTGTATTCCGTACACAGCGACCGTTCGCCGGGGCGGACGGGGGTTCCTGCCGCGCCTTCCCGCCGCGCCCTCGGGTGCCCTATTCGACCGTCACGCCGATCTCGGCGACGGCGACGTGATTCGCCTCGACGGCGCGGCGGGCGACGAACCGGACGAAGCGGCCGGTGACGGGAGCGGGGAGGGGGACCGCCTGGAGGACGGGGTTGGCGCGGATGTTGGAGAACTCGCCCTGGGAAGCGGGGGCGTCCGGCCAGGTCTTGCCGTCGGGGCTGACGTAGAAGGCGTAGCTGTCCACCATGCCGCGCGCGGTGCCGTCCCGGCGGGGCAGGTAGGTGAAGCCGGTGACGGTGACGGTCTCGCCGAGGTCGATCACGACCTCGTGCGGGGGCGGAGCCTCGCCCTGCGGGCCGTGGGTGTGCCAGAGGGTGCGCGGGTCGCCGTCGAAGAGCCGCGCAGCCTCGCCGCCCGGCGCTTCGGCGCTTACGGAGACGACCTTCCACTTCGCCGGGGCGAGGCCGAACGTCTCGCTCGCGACCGCGCCGGGCGTGCCGTCCGGGCCGAAGACGCGGGCGCGGACGGTGCCGCCTCGGGGCAAAGCGAACGGGGCGTCGTAGCGGGGCGAGGACGGGGACGGCTCGCTGCCGTCGGTCGTGTAGCGCAGGTCCGGGCCGGGCGACTCCGGGAGCAGGCTGACCGTCCCCTGCCGGTCGCGGGTGATGCGCGGCGCGCCCAAGCGCACCGGCTCGGCGAAGAGGGCAAACTCGGTCAGCGCGGGACAGGCGGCGGCCCGGGTGATGCGGAGGCGGACCCGGTCGGTAGTGGCGTAACGCGTGCGGACCAGGCGGCAGTTCCCGATCGCCTCCTTGCGGGCGATCTCGGCCCAGGCATTGCCCTCCCACACGTCGATTGCGAACTCGTCCACGCGGTGCCCGAGCGGCAGGTGCTCGCGCAGCCGGACGACGTTGAAGGTGACGGGCTTCGGCAGGACGAGCGTCACCGCGGGCGTGGTCACGTCGTCGTCCGTCGCCCAGTAGGTGTCGGGCTTGCCGTCGCGCAGGTTCGCGGCGGCGTAGCGGCGGTCGCTCCCGCCGCCGCGCACGGCGCTGGCCGCCGCCCGCGCGCCCGCGGCGAGGTCTCTGCCGAAGGTGGCGTCGCGCAGTTTCTTGAAGCCGCGCAGGGCGGCGACGTCGTTCTCGTGCCAGCGGCCCCGGCGGTCCGGCGGGACGTTGAGCAGGAACGACGCCCCGCGCCCGACCGAGCCGAAGTACAAGTCCATTAGATTCTCGGGCGTCCGCACCCGGTCGTTCTCCGCCGCGTGCCAGAACCACCCGGGGCGGATGGACACGTCGCACTCGGCGGGGAGCCAGCGGTCCGCGCCCCGCTGCCCGCCGGGCAGGACCGACGCGTCCACCGACCCGGGCGCGGCGGCGCCGTCCCCGCTCTTACCGGGCGGGTCGCAGGTGGACCAGGACGGGTCGCCCGCGAGGCCCCGCTCGTTGCCCACCCAGCGGACGTCCGGCCCGACGTCGGAGAAGATGACGGCGTCCGACTGGAGCCTGCGCACCATCTCCCAGGTCGTCGGCCAGTCGTAGTACGTCTTCTGGTCGATGCGCCGCGTCTCGCGCCTGCCGCCGTAGTAGCCGTCGCCGCCGTTCGCGCCGTCGTGCCAGACCTCGAAGACGTTGCCGTA
>DATLHN010000468.1:0-4362 GCA_035539875.1 Armatimonadaceae bacterium | reverse complement strand
CGGCGTCTGCGTCGGCGGCGACCGCTCGTCGGGCCTCGACGTCGCCAAGGAGCAGCTCCTGCGCGTCGTCGGAGACACGAACCCCGACCCGGCGCTGACCGCGCTGGAGGAGGAGTGCTTCCGGGTGGCGAACGGCCTCGGGGTCGGCCCTATGGGCTGGGGCGGCGACACCACAGTCCTCGGCGTCAAGATAGCCGCGCGCAACCGGCTCCCCGCCTCGTTCTTTGTCTCCGTCTCCTACGCCTGCTGGGCGCACCGCCGCCGCGGCGTCCTGCTCGACCCGGCGACGAACGAGATCCGCTCCTGGCTCTACGACACCGCCGACCAGACGCTCCCGCATTAGGAACCAACATGGCTCAGGTTAGAATCACGACGCCGCTCGACGAGGCCGCAGTCCGCTCGCTGAAGGCGGGCGACGAGGTACTCATCACCGGCATCCTGTACACCGGCCGCGACGCCGTCCACAAGTACCTGGCGGGCGGGGGTGAACTGCCCGCAGGCGTCGACCTGTCGGGGGGCATTATCTATCACTGTGGTCCCGTAGTAGTGGAGCGCGAAGAGAACGGCACGCGCACCTTCCGGGTCACGGCGGCGGGACCGACGACGAGCATCCGCGAGGAGCCGTACCAGGCGGACATTATCGCAAAGTTCGGCGTCCGCGGCGTCATCGGCAAGGGTGGCATGGGCCTGAAGACGCTGGGCGCGTGCCAGGAGCACGGCGCGGTGTACCTGCACGCGGTCGGCGGCGCGGCGCAGGTCTATGCGGACGCTATCAAAGGTGTCGAAGGCGTCTACCTGGAGGAGTTCGGTTCCCCGGAGGCGATCTGGGTCCTTCGGGTCGAGGACTTCCCGGCCATCGTCACCATGGACTCCCACGGCGAATCGCTCCACGAAATCATCGAGGCGAACTCTCTGGACAACCTGAAAGCGGCGCTCGCCGCGGCCTGAGTCTAAACGACGCCTCGCGGGAAATCTGCGGGGCGTTCCTCTTCAACCGGTTCGCCCGCAGTGGCCCCGCGGAGGTATCGCACATGTCCCTGGTATTCCGCGGCGTCTACCCCATCGGCGACTCGAAGCCGGACGCGCTGCCGGTGAAGGAAATCGGCCCGGCCGTCGGCTATTACACGCGTGTCCTGGGCTTCACCGTAGTCGAGAAAACGGCGAAGCGGGCCACGCTCCGGCGCGACGAAGCGACCATCGGCCTCGCGGTCAGCGGCGACGACCCGGAGCAGGCGTCTGTTTACTTCGACGTCAGCGACGTGGAGGCATTGCGTCGCGAGCTGGAAGCTACCGGGATCGAGCCGACCGCGCTGCGTGTGGACGAATACGGCGGTAAGCGATTCCGCGTGTTCTTCGCCAAAGAGCCCTACGGCGTCTGCTTCTGTTTCGGTGAGCCTGCCGGTTGACCGCAACCAACCGACCTTCGTGATGGTCCAACAGGCAGTAAACGCGGAGGAAGCGCACACCATGACTATTCCAGGAACCAGTGGCGAGGCGGACCAGACGCCGTCGTACAGCATCGCGGATTTCATACGGGAGACGGGCGAGAAGGATCAGCCGGGAGACGTCTTCGAGCTGGAATCGCGCCGGATGCTGGAAATTCACGTCAACGGGCGCGTCTGGACGAAGCTCGGGGCCGCCATCGCCTATCGCGGCAACCTCAAGTTCATCCGCGAGGGCATGCTCGAAGGCGGCGTGATGAAGGCGTTCAAGCGGGCGGTGACTGGCGAGGTCAGTCCCCTCTCGAAGGTCGAAGGCGCCGGCCGCCTGTACGTCGCCGACAGTGGCAAGCACATCTCCGTCCTGCGCCTCCAGGGCGAGACTATCAACGTCAGCGGCAACGACCTGCTCGCCTTCGAGGACAGCGTTTCGTACGACATCACCATGATCCGACGGGTCGCGGGCATGATGGCGGGCGGCCTTTTTTCCGTGCGGCTGTCCGGGCACGGCATGGTCGCCATCACGACCCACGGCGACCCTCTGACCCTGCGCGTCACCCCCGGCGATCCGGTCAGTACCGACCCGAACGCCACCGTAGCCTGGTCGGCGAACCTCCAGCCGGAGATCAAGACCGACATGTCGCTCAAGACCTTTGTCGGACGCGGCGGCGGTGAGACCTTTCAGATGCTCTTCCAGGGAGAAGGCTTCGTCGTTGTCCAGCCCTACGAAGAGGTCGCTGTCGTCGCTCCCACCCCCGGGGGGTAAAAGCGGGACCCCGGCCGCCGCGTGGCGGCCGGGCTTTCTCGGGTACAACCGGGGAATGAGGACGTTCACCCTTTCTTCCGCGCTCGCCGCGCTTCCCCTGCTTGCCGCCATTCCCGCGATCGCCCAGACGCCTTCCGGTGCCGATTCGCGCTTTACCGTGGAGATCGAGGGCGGGTCGGTGTGGCAGTCCCGCAACGTCGCCCGCATCCCCGGCGACACCGGAACGTACATCGACCTCAAGGGCCTGGCGGGAAGCGGCCCGGAGGGGTTCTACCGCATCACGGCGACCGGCAGGGTGAGGCATCGGCAGGAACTGCGCGCTGTCTGGGCGCCGCTTCGCCTCAAGGGTACCGGGGTACTGGGCGGCCCGGCGGAGTCCGGGGACGAAACGTTCACCGGAATCGTCGATTTCGACGGCGAAACGTTCGAGACGGGCGTCGCGACCGAGGCGACCTACCAGTTCAACTCGCCACGCCTTACCTACCGCTGGCTCGTGCGCGACGGAGCGCGCGACAGGTTTTACGTGGGCGTCACCGCGCTGGTCCGCGATGCCGAAATCCGGCTGGCGCAGCCGGGCGTTTCCGCCAGTAACACGAACGTGGGGTTCGTTCCCCTGCTCCACCTCGCGGGCGAGAACCGCTTCGGTGAACGCTGGCGGCTGGTCTACGAACTCGACGGGCTGGCGGCCCCACAGGGACGCGCGTTCGACTTCTCCCTGCGCGGCCTCTACGACATCGACCAGGACTGGTACGTCGGCGCGGGCTACCGGACTATCGAGGGCGGCGCGGACAACGACCGCGTTTTCAACTTCGCCTGGCTGAACTTCGCGACGGTCAACGTCGGCTATCGCTTCTGACAACGGCGAGCCAGCCCCCCGCCGGGTACAATTCGGTGCATGAATTTCCCCGATCTGCACCGGCACCTCGGCGGGGCGACCCACCCGCGCATTCTCTGGGGCTACATCACCAAGCACGCGGCGCAGAGCGCGGAGAGTGTCAGACTGCGCGAGCGATTTCCGACCTACGAAGCGTTCGCCCGCGAGTTCAACCGTCCCTTCCGCGACCTCGCCGACTACCTGACCGTCCACCACCTCGTCGAGGCGCTCCAGGCCGAGGACGTACCCTACTTCACCGTCCGGGCGGTGCGCGGGGCTTCCGTCTTCGAGTCGATGGACTACCTCGAACTGCGCTTCAACCCCTACAAGCGCACGCCCGCCGGTCTGCCGCAGGCCGAGCGGCTCGCGCTGATGGAGGACGTCGCCCGCCAGGTCATCCGCGCGTCGCTGGCGACGGGGTTCCCCATCCGGACGGCCTTCATCCTCTGCATGGACCGCGGCTTCACGCCCGAACTGAACCGGGCGGTCATTGACCTCGCCGCCCGCCTGCCCGAGGTCGCCGCCGTCGACCTCGCCGGGCCCTACCAGCCGGGCGGTCCCACCATCGACGAGTGGCGGGACCTGTACGCCGAGGCGAAGGCGCGGGGCCTCAGGACTACCGCCCACATGGCGGAATCGGACCCGGAGGACGTTCATCCTGTGCTCTTCCCCCACCTCGACCGCATCGGACACGGGATTCAGATCGCGCTGCACCACCCACACCACCTGGAGGAGCTGGCGGCGCGTAACATCTGCCTGGAGGTCTGCCCGACGACTTACCTGCGCACGAACACAGTGGAGGACCTGGCCGAGCTATCCCCGGTCTTTGACCGCTGTCGCAGTGCGGGCGTCGCGATCTCGATCGCGACGGACAACCCGGCGCTGCACGGCGACTCCGGCCGGATCGTCGGCCAGTACGAGGTCCTGGTGCGCGCCGAGGTCATCCACTTCGATGAAATCCTGCACTACGCGGCCCAGGGCTACCGATACGCCTTCGGGAGCCCCCCGATTCCGGCGGGATGACCTTCCTCTACGGGATGGTCGCGGCGCTCGGCTGGGGTACCGGCGACTTCCTCGCGCGGACCGCGGTGCAACGCCTCGGCGCTTACCGCACCCTGTTCTGGGTTCAGATGCCCGGAATCGCGCTGCTCGTCGCGTTCCTCGGCCTGACGGGTCAGTTCGCGACGCTGCGGGAGGCAACGCCTTCTCAATGGGCCTGGGCGGCGGGCGCGGCGGTCCTGAACGTCTTCAGCACGCTCGCGCTATACCGCGCGTTCGCGACC
>DATLHN010000467.1:0-2241 GCA_035539875.1 Armatimonadaceae bacterium | reverse complement strand
CAAGGGACCGCGCGAGCGATCGCGCAAAGGACGGGTTAACCCCATGAACCTCGTACTCGGAATGACTCTGGGCTTCGTCGCCTGGTTCCTCGTCCGCTACCTGGTGGCGGGCCTCTACACGGTGGACCAGAACGAGCGCGCGGTGAAGACCGTGTTCGGGCGGGCGGAGCGCATCCCCAACGTCACCACGCTGGACGACCCCATCGCGGAGTACCTGCGCCCCGAGGAGAAGGAGCGCTACATGTACCCGCAGGTGCGCGTCATCCCGCCGGGCGGCCCCTACTTCAAGTGGCCGTGGGAGAAGATTTACAAGGTCTCCGTCGCGACGCAGACCGTCAACATGGCCTTCGACCCCGAGAACCCGCAGGCGAACAGCGGCGGGCAGATGCTCGAAGCGGTCACCAAGGACCAGTTGAACACCGGGCTGAACGGCCAGATACGCTACCGCGTCTCGGAGCGCAACCTCTACGCCTACCTGTTCGGCGTCAAGCAGCCGTTCATCCACGTCATGGGCTACTTCGTCTCCGTCCTGCGCGAGCGCATCGCCAACTTCGAGGCCCCGGCCACCGGAGCCGCGAGCGCCACCACGGGCGCGGGCGCGGAAGGCGACGGCAAGGTGGACCTTACCAGTCTGGACGCCAGCGGCGTCACCGGCGTCTCCATCAACGACCTGCGCAAGAACCTGCGCGACCTGAACGAGCACATGGAGCGCGAGTGCCAGTCGTCCGTGGCCCGCTACGGGATGCAGCTCGACGCCTCGCTCATCACCGGCATCGACCCGCCCGCCGAGGTGGAGTCCGCCCTGGCGGCGATCAACACGGCGCACAACCACGTGTCGTCGGACATCAGCCTGGCGCAGGCCGCGGCCGACCAGAAGATCGTCCAGTCGCGCCGCGCGGTCGAGATCGAGACGCTGAACGCGCAGGCGGAGGTCGAGCCGCTGAACGCGCTGGCGACCCAGCTCACCGAGCTGAAGAAGAGCGGGCCGGACGCCCTGCCCGCGTACCTGCGCAACGTCCGCCTGAACCTCTACGGCCGCGCGCAGCAGGCCGTCCTCGAAGTCCGCGGAGGAGTAAGCAAATGAACGTCCTGATACCCGCGGTCGTCACGTTCTTCGCGCTGTTCATCGTCGTGCCGATCCTGGCCGGGCTGACGCGCGCGCTCGGAGTGTACACCATCGTCGAGGAGGGGCGCTGCCACGTGTACGTCCTCTTCGGCAAGGTCGTCGCCATCCTGGACGAGCCGGGCCTGTACTTCCTGTGGCTGAAGATGGGGCCGAAGGCGATCATCGTCAACTGGCTCGGCCGCTGCCACGTCCTCGACATGCGCCTCGACCAGAAGTACCTGCGCTCGCAGGCGGTCAACTCGGAAGAGGGCGCGCCGATGGGCATCGGCATCTGGTACGAGATGTTCATCAGCGACCCGGTCGCCTACCTGTTCAAGAACGCCGACCCGCAGGGGTCGCTGGCCGCCAACGTCAGCAACACGACGGTGCGCTGCCTGAGCAACATGCCGCTCGCGGAGATGCTGGAGACGCGCCACAAGATGAGCGTGCTCGTCCGCCAGGAGGTCTCCCCCAAGTCGCACGAGTGGGGCTACAAGCTCGGCTCGGTCTACATCCGCAAGGTCCACTTCCGCGACGCCGGGATGATCCGCCAGATCGAGGAGAAGGTCGTCAACCGCCTGCGCCAGGTGACGTCGGCGATCAAGCAGGACGGCGCGAACCAGGTCAGCATCATCACGAGCACGGCGGACCGGCAGGCCGCGGTCGCCTTCGCCGAGGCGCAGGCGATGCGCCCGCTGATCGTCGGCGCGGGGCTTCACAAGGTCTCGGCCGACCCGGAGGTGCTGGACGCGATGTTCGAGATCCTCGAGACCCAGCGGCTCCTGGAAAGCAACGCGCGCATCTCGCTCGTCCCGCTCAAGAGCGAGCTGCTGACCCAGCTTATGACGGTGACCGGGGGCTCGTCCCCCGGAATGCCCTCGCCCGCCGCGGGGACCGGCGCGCCGCTGCACACGGCGGCGCATCCGGCGTCCGCCCCGGCCCCGGTGTTCTCCGCGGGCGACAACGGCCGCCGCTGACGCAGGTGGGCCGCCGAGGGGCACCCGCCCGGACTCTCACCCCCGGAGAACTCTCACCCCCCGCCCTTCGGGCGACCCCCTCTCTCGCAAGCGAGAGAGGGGGTGGAAGATCGCCCCGTCCGCTAACCCCCTCTCGCTTGCGAGAGAGGGTGGCGAGCC
>DATLHN010000466.1:0-11932 GCA_035539875.1 Armatimonadaceae bacterium | reverse complement strand
TCGCGCAGGGCCCTCCCGGCCTCCTCGGGATCGGCCGCCACCGCAGCGCGCGCTTCGCGCTCCGCCTTCACGAGGTAATCCGCGACCGGGTGGACGCGGCCCGCGATCTGGTGCGCGGTCAGCCCGTACGTCACCGCGTTGGATATCTGATACAGGTCGCCCACCGCCGCGCTGCCCTCGCCGTGCGCGCCCCGTATCGAAATGTCGAGGTGTTCCGCCGCGGTCAGCGTGTCGGGAAGACGCCCGAGAAACGCGAGCGCGGGCAGATGGGCCAGGACCGAGACGCGCAGGCCGGTTCCCAGGTTGGAAAGCGACGCCGTCAGGAAGCCCCAGCGGTCCGTGCGGGCGAAGGAAAGCCGCTTCGCGAGCCGCTCCTCGGCGTCCTCCGCCGAGCGCAGCGCGGCGTGCGGCGCGTTGCCCGCCGCGAGCGCCTGGATCCGGACGTGGTCCTCCTCGCCGACGAAGATGCTCAGCACCCCCTCGTCGTCGAGGAGGGCGTAGCGGTGCGCGCCGCCCTCGGCAAGCTCGGGGGAGATGCGCCGGGCGTCGATCAGGTCCGCGCGGTCGCGCGCCGACAGCGTCGCGATGCCGATGGCGTGGAGCTCGGCGAGGCGCGGGTTGTCGGCGAGCGCGGCGCGGCGGACCTCCTGCGCCACCCGGCGCAGGTCCCGGTCACTCGCCCGCGGCGGGAAGGGAAAACCTGCCAGGTTGCGGGCGATCCGGGCGCGCGCCGAGAGGATCACGTCGGTGTCCGGCGCGTCCGCGCGCACCGTCGCCCAGGCAGGAGTCTTGAGGAAGGCGGCGAGGGGCCGACTGCCGAGCGGCACGGACGCGCGCTGCTGGTGCTGGTCGCCGTGGCTCATGCGGCCTGGGCCGCTCCGGCGCGCTCGGGGACCGGGCCCGGGGCGAGAGGGTCCAGTTCCGTCGCGACGTCCGCGCGCGACCGCGCGATCCAGAGCAGAGCGGTGTCGTCCGAGAGCTGCTCCCCGGCGTACGCGCGCACTACCTCGAGCAGGGCGTCGGCGACCGCCTCCGGCGGGTGGATGCCGCACACGTCGTCCAGGTAACGCTTTACCCCCGGAACATCGAGGAAGGCGCGCGTCTCCTCGGCGCGGGCCTCGGTCAGCCCGTCCGTAAAAAGGAGCAGTCCGTCGCCCGGTTCCAGTCGGACCGTCTCTTCCCCGTACTCCATGGCTTCCATCGCTCCGAGGACGGAGCCGGTAGGCGCTAGCGACTCAAACTTGCCGGAGGCGCGGCGCAGGATCGGCGGTTCGTGGCCCGCGGATGCGTAGCAGAAGCGACCGTCGTCGGTCAGAACTCCGTAGACAAGGGTGACGAAGCCCGGAACGTCGGTCTCGCTCGCGAGGGCGTCGTTCAGGCCGGTCAGGACGCGGGACGGACTGTCGTGTTGCCGGGCGAGCGTCCGCAGCCCGTACTTGACGAACGCCGTGCGGCGCGCGGCGTCCAAACCCTTGCCCGAAACGTCCGCGATGACCACGCCCCAGCGCCCCGGCCCCAGACGGAACAGGTCGTAGATGTCGCCCCCCACCGGCGCCTCGTCGGATTGGGCCTGATACCGTTTGGAGAAACTCCACGGTCCGGAGCGCGACGGAATGTCCGGCAGGAGCTCCTCGGTCAGGGCGCGGGAGACAGCCTCCTCGCGCGTGCGCAGTTCCTGTTCCCGGCGCAGCGCCTTCTTGACGATCACGGCCTCCCGCGCCGCCGCGAGCGCGCGGGCGTTTCGCACGGCGACGACGACCATGCTGGCGAGGTCGTCCAGCAGTCCCGCGTCCGCCCCGACGAACTCGCGCCCTGGTCGGCGGCGCGCCGCGACCAGATACCCCTCCCAGGCCCCGACCTCGCCGGACCACACGACCTTGCTGACCGCGGTGGCCCAGTCCGGGTCGTTCGAGCGGCCGGTGCGCACGAGGCCGAGAAACCGCTGTCGCTCCTCCTCCCCGGAGGCGTCCGGCATAGCATACGCCTCGGCGACGAGCTTACCGGTCGCCGAGTCGAACAGGGAGATGCCGCTCGCCTCCGCGTCGAGGGCGACCAGGATCTTCTGGGCGGCCACGTTCAGCACGCGCGGCAGTTCCATCTCGGAGGCGATGGCGGTATCCATCGCGTGGAGCGTTTCTATCTCGCGCTGCTGCGTGTCGATGCGCTCCTCCTGACCTTCAAACAGGCGCAGGAGGATCCACATGGCAAGGGCGATGACGACCGCCCCGATCAGTACGGGGAGGACGTGCTCGGTGAAGACCTGCCCGGCCGTCATCTGGTCGGCCGCAGGCGGAAGGGTCGCCGCCGCCCCGGGCCCGGCAGGCAGAGAAGGACCCGACGGCACCGCGCGCGCCGGTCCCCCGGCGTTATTCGACCGGGAAACGAGCCGTACGAGTAGCTCGACGACGCCGAAGACCACAATCGCGGTGAAGATGGCTGCCGTGCGCAGCCTGCGAACTTCCGATGACATTTAGTGGCTCGTGGTGGCACGCTGACGGCGCACGCGCCCGCGCGACGCGCCCGACTCGTCCCACGTCGGCGGGGACGGCCTCTGATGATTATACCGTCGTGGCCGCTGGCTTCGCCCCCGTAGATTGTCCGGGGCGGCGGCGTTGCGGCGGCGGTAGCGCGGCGGGCTCGTCCGGAGAAGGTCGGGAGGGGCGCGCCGCCACTTCGGCTTCTGCCGCAGCGCCGCCGGTCAGTACGTCGAGGAACCGCGAAAGGGCGTTGCCCCGGATGTGCCCCTTGCGCAGGAGGACGCCCGTCGGACGCTTCAGCGCGACATCACTGAGAGGCCGGGCTGTCAGGGTCCCGTCGCGCACCTCGCGGCGTACCGTCGGCTCCGGGACGATCGCCACCCCCAGCCCGATCTCGACCACGCGCTTGATCGTCTCGATGTTGTCGAACTCGTGTACGACCTCCACGGTGACGCCGTGCTCGCGCAATGCCTCGTCGGTCATGGTGCGCGTGGGGATGTCGTGGTCGAAGCCGACGAAGGGCAGTCCTTCCAGCGCCGCCAACGGCAGCGACGGGTTCTCGGACAGCGGGTGCCCGGGCGGCAGGATGACGACCATCTCCTCCTCGGTCAGGGGGACCACCTCCACCTGCGGAAGCTCGCGCGGGCAGGCGACGATGCCGCACTCGATGCTGCCGGCCACCAGCGCGTCGTAGATGCGGTTCGTCCGCAGGTACTCCACGTGCAGGTTCACCTGAGGGAACTCCGCGAGGAAGCGCGAGATGGCCGGAGTGATGGCGTGCAGCCCGATCGAGTAGACGGTGGCGACCCGGAGCGTGCCGCTCACCTCCCCCGCCAGTTCCGCCATCTCTCGCTTCAGGGCGTCCGCGCGCGCCAGCAGGTCGCGCGCCCCGATCAGCAGGCGCGTCCCCGCCTCGGTGAAGTGCGCGCCGGGCCGTCCCTTGCCGCGCTCCACCAGCACGTAGCCGAACGACTGCTCCAGCGCGCGGATGCGCTGGCTGACCGCGGACTGGCTCATGAAGTTGCGCTCGGCCGTCTTCGAAAACGACTTCGTCTCCGCGAGATCGACGAACAGGTGCAGCGATTCCAGGTCCATCAGAATAATAGCTCTCCGGTGATGATACTCCGCGGCGCACCGTCCGGTTTCCGATAAAAGCGTTCCCGCCTCCCCGCTAGCTCCCCGCGGCGCAGCGAGCTATATATATCTCGCGCGCAAATATACAATATCCCTAAAATTCGCTTTACTTCTGGCTTCGCCGTCGGTAAACTCCGGGATAGCATTTCTGTGCCGGGAGCGGCGGGGGGCGCGTTCGCGCGTCCCCGCCCAGTTTAACCGGATCGGAGGACGACTCGGTCAGATGGCCACATCCGTCATAACCAAGGGGCAGCCGGGCAGCCGGGCGCGGTTCCGCGACTCGTACCTGCTCCACAAGCTGCACTCGCTCTCGGGCATCTTCCCCATCGGCTTCTACATGATCCAGCACCTGGTCGCGAACTCCTACGCGCTGGGTCCGGACGGCGAGAAGAAGTTCAACGTCGTGCTGGGGGTCTTCGCCAACCTGCCGTTCCTGCCGCTGGTGGAGATCGCCGTCCTCGCGATCCCGATCCTGTTCCACGCGATCTACGGGCTGATGATCGCGGCGGAGATGCAGGGGCCGGGCGGGAACGTCGCCCACTACGGTTACGGGCGCAACTGGCTGTACCTGCTCCAGCGCTGGTCCGGCGTCGTGGCGTTCGGCTACCTGCTCTACCACTCCTGGGACACCAGCATCAACAAGCGGATCATCGAGGCGTCGCTCGGGCACGTCGCGGGCCACGAGTCGATCTCCTACGCGGCGATGGCGTTCCGCTTCGCGCAGCCGTGGTACCTGGCGCTCTACGTCATCGGGATCGTCGCCTGCGCCTTCCACCTCGGGAACGGCGTCTTCAACTTCTCGATCCGCTGGGGCATCGCCATCGGCAAGACCGCGCAGCGCGTCGCCGCGGCGCTCGGCTGGATGATCGGCGTCGGCCTGACCGTGCTCGGCATCGCCATCGCCGTCAACTTCTACGTGGCGGGCCGCAACTACGCCAACAACGGCGCCATCGAGAAACAGTACACGTCGGTGCGCCAGATCGCGGAGACGATGGCGGAGCGCAAGGAAGCGACCGGCCAGGCCGAGCGAGAGGACGCGGCGGGGGCGGCGGCGGGCGCGGGGAATCAGGTTCCCGGGCTTTAGAGAGGACGAGAGTACGTAAAGACTATGGCGGCACCTACGAAAGCAAGAGTCATCGTCGTCGGCGGCGGGCTCGCGGGCCTGATGACGACGGTCAAGATCGCGGAGGCGGGCGGGACCGTGGACCTGTTCTCGCTCGTCCCGGTCAAGCGGTCGCACTCCGTCTGCGCCCAGGGCGGCATCAACGGCGCGGTGAACACGAAGGGCGAGGGCGACAGCCCCGAGATCCACCTCGACGACACCTGCTACGGCGGCGACTTCCTCGCCAACCAGACGCTCGTCAAGAGCATGTGCGACGCCGCGCCGGGCATCATCTACCTGCTCGACCGCATGGGAGTCATGTTCAACCGCACCCCGGAAGGTCTCCTGGACTTCCGCCGCTTCGGCGGGACCCTGCACCACCGCACCGCGTATGCGGGCGCGACCACCGGCCAGCAGCTGCTATACGCGCTGGACGAGCAGACGCGCCGCTGGGAGGTGGAGGGCAAGGTCAATAAGTACGAGTTCTGGGAGTTCCTCGGCATCGTCCGCGACGAGGGCGGCACCGGCAAGTGCATCGGCGTCGTCGCGCAGGACCTGCGCTCGATGGAGATACGCGCCTTCGCGGCGGACGCCGTCGTGCTGGCGACCGGCGGCCCCGGCATCGTCTTCGGGCGCTCCACCAACTCCACCATCAACACCGGCACCGCCGCGGGCGCGGTCTACCAGCAGGGCGCGTGGTACGCCAACGGCGAGTTCGTGCAGGTGCACCCGACCGCCGTGCCCGGCGAGGACAAGCTGCGCCTGATCTCCGAATCGGTGCGCGGCGAGGGCGGGCGCGTCTGGGTGCCAAAGACGGCGGGCGACCCCCGGCCCGGCCAGAACATCCCGGAGAACGAGCGCTGGTACTTCCTCGAGGAAAAGTACCCCAAGTACGGCAACCTCGTGCCGCGCGACATCGCCACGCGCGAGATCTTCGCCGTCTGCGTGGACCAGGGCATGGGCGTCTTCGGCAAGAACCAGGTCTACCTCGACGTCACCCACATCGACCGGCGGCAGCTCGACCTGAAGCTGCGCGGCGTCCTGGAGATTTACGAGAAGTTCGCCGGGGACGACCCGCGCGACGTCCCCATGCGGATCTTCCCGGCGGTCCACTACTCCATGGGCGGGCTGTGGGTCAACGACGGCACGCAGCCGGAACGGCTCCCCTACCACATGACCAACATTCCCGGCCTCTTCGCGGTCGGCGAGTGCGACTACCAGTACCACGGCGCGAACCGCCTCGGGGCAAACTCGCTTCTTTCCTGCCTGACGTCGGGGCAGATCGCCGGTCCCGCGGTCTGCAAGTACGCGGACGGGCTGGAGAAGCGCCCGGACGTCGCCAGTGCCGAGTTCGGCACCGAGGTGAAGGCGCGCACAGCCCAGTACGAGACCCTCAAGGCCATGGACGGCTCCGAGAACCCCTACAACCTCTGGCACGAGCTGGGCAACTCGATGACCGAGAACATGACGGTGGTGCGCTACAACGACCGCCTGGAGAAGCAGCTCGGCAAGATCGCCGAACTGAAGGAGCGCTACAAGAACGTCTCCGTCGCGGACGGGGCGACCTGGTCGAACCAGGGACTGCCCTTCACGCGCCAGCTCTGGAACATGCTGACGCTGGCCGAGGTGATGACCAAGGGCGCTCTCCAGCGCGACGAGTCGCGCGGCGCGCACTACAAGCCGGACTTCCCGGACCGCGACGACGCAAACTTCCAGAAGACGACGATCGCCGAGCACACCCCGAACGGCCCGAAGCTTTCCTACGAGAGCGTCGACCTCGCCTGGGTCAAGCCGCGCCCGCGCAAATACACCGACGCCGAAACGACGACGCAGCAGAAGAAGCCCGCGGCGGCTTCGGGCGCCGCGGCCAACGGGAGTGCGAACGGCGCGACGGCGGCGAACGGGTCCGTCCCGGGGGCGTCGATCCCCGGCGAGGACATGCCCGTGACCGGCGGGTCCGGGGCGAACGACCCGCTGACCACCGCGCCGTCCGCGATGCCCCGCCCGGGCGGCACCGGCAAGGAGACGGTCCAGGACTCGCCGAACATGCCGGAGCACCGCGAGCCGGGCACGGGCGGCGTCAACAACCCCTGATGCCCTCCTGCCGCACGACGGGCACGGATACGATTAGAAACGGAACGCACGAGCGATGATTGGACTTCCGATGATAACCGGCGCGACCGCCGCGGACGAACCCGCCGCCGCGGACGCGCGTAAGACCAGGGGCGCTGGCGGCGATGCCGCCGCGGCGGGCACCGTCTTCGTCACGGTGAAGCGGCAGGCCGGCCCCGACGCCCGGCCGTACACGGACACGTTCGTCATCCCTTACAAGGCGAACATGAACGTCATCTCCGTCCTGATGGAGATACAGCGCAACCCGGTCAACGACAAGGGACAGAAGGTCGCGCCGCCCGTCTGGGAGCAGGCGTGCCTGGAAGAGGTGTGCGGCTCCTGCACGATGCGGGTCAACGGCCGGGTCCGCCAGGCCTGCTCCGCCCTGATCGACCGGGTCGCGCCCCTGGTCAACGGCACCAGCCGCCTGACCCTGGAGCCGATGAGCAAGTTCCCGGTCGTGCGCGACCTCGTGGTGGACCGCGCCCGGATGTTCGAGAACCTGAAGAAGATCCAGGGCTGGATTCCCATAGACGGCACCTACGACCTCGGCCCCGGCCCGCGCCTGAGCCAGAAGGAGCAGGAGCTGGCCTACGACTTCTCGCGCTGCATGACGTGCGGCTGCTGCCTGGAGGCCTGCCCGCAGGTCAACGAGCACAGCGGCTTCATCGGCCCGGCGGCGATCGGCCAGGTGCGCCTCTTCAACAGCCACCCGACCGGCAAGATGAACGCCGACGACCGCCTCGACGCCCTGGCCGCGCCCGACGGCATCGCGTCGTGCGGCAACGCCCAGAACTGCGTCCAGGTCTGCCCGAAGGAGATCCCGCTCACCCGCGCCATCGCGGAGCTAAACCGGGACACCACCGTCTACCGCATCAAGAAGTGGCTCGGCAAGTAGCGACCACGCCACCGAACGACGAGCGGCCCGCCGGATTTCCGGCGGGCCGCTCGTGCTTAACGGGAGCGACGGGACGATTCGAACGTCCGATCTCCGGATTATGAGCCCGGCGGGAACGGCCACTTCCCTACGCCGCACGGTCATTCTTCCACGGGCCTGACGCGGTGACAAGGGTCTCGGACAGGTCACTGCGGGGTATACCGCACGGCGCTTTCGACGGCGCGGCGCAGGTCGGGATCAAGGGCGTACCGGGCGGCGAATTCGTACGTGACGGGTCGTCCGAAGTAGCGGGAGGTAGTGCGGCGCAGGTCGGTGCGCCAGCGCTCGGCGGTGCGTGGGTTCAGTCCCAGGAGGCGACAGGCGTCATCGTAGGGATAACCTGCCAGGACGTGCAACGCGAAGCGGAAGTGCGCGCTCTTCGAGTGGATGCGCGGCGGAGGGGTATATGCGGGGGCGTCGCCTCCGAAAAGAGGACAGGACGACAGCAGCGAGGTGAAGTCAGCAGTGGCAGGAATCGGGAATGGCGTTCCTCCAGGCGAATAGTCGCTTGCGGCAGAGATTACAGGCTAACGGATGATACCCGCTCCCGCGGCGATGGATGGCGGCGGGAGCGGTCTGCCGCTCAGATTCGGTACGCCCCGTCCTCCTCACCGGATGACGCGAGTATCCTCTTGACGAATTGTAGCAGTTCCTGGGGGTTGAAGGGCTTGGTGAGGTACATGTCGGCGCCGTACTGGTAGCCGGTCATGACGTCCTTGTCCTGGGCCTTGGCGGTGAGCATGATCACCGGCAGGTCCGTCAGGCTCGGGTCGCGCCGCACGTTGGCGAGCAGCTCGAAGCCGTCCATCTCCGGCATCATGACGTCGGAAATCAGCAGGTCCGGGCGCTTGGCCCGGATTCGGGCCAGGGCCTGCGCGCCGTTGCTGGCCGTATCCACCCGGTACCCCAGGCGCTCCAGGTTTACCTGCGCCAGCCGGACGATGTTCGGCTCGTCGTCCACCACCAGAATGTGTCCCATCCCTCGTCGTTCCCTTCTCGTGCCGCCTTCCGACGGCAACGCGTTCCGGATGCGTTCGGCCAACCCCTCGGGGGGGCGTCCGTCCGGCAGTGTCTCGATCTGCGCTTCCAGGCCGAGCAGGAAGCCCTGAAAGGCGCGGCACTCCGCACAGGAGACCAGGTGAAGAGCCACCTGCGCAGATTCCAGGGCTCCGGGGCCACTGCCCCCGCTGCCGCCGCTGCTGAGCGCCACCCGCACGTCCTCACACCGCATAGCCGGCCTCTTCCAGTAACGTCCTCAGGCGCGCTACGGCTTCGAACACCTGGTACTTGACCGTCCCCACCGGCAGGTCCAGGGCTTCCGCCGCCTCGCGGCAGGTGAACCCCTCCGCCTTGACCAGCAGGAACGCCGTCCGCTGCGCCTCGGAAAGCCTGTCCAGCGCCGCCGTCAGCGTCAGCCGCGCCAGTGCGGTCCGCGCGGGGTCCTCTCCGCCCGCGTGGGAAGCCGGAGTTGCCGCGCCGTGCTCCTCGTCGCCGCGACATATCCGCTGCGGGTCGCCCGCGCGGCTCCGGGCCTGTCGTCGGCAGTAGATGCTGATCCTGTACAGGTAGGTACTAAGGGAAGACCGCCCTTCGAAGCGGTGCAGGCTGCCGTGGGCGGCCAGAAATACCTCCTGCGTCAGGTCCTCCGCGTCGGCGACCGCGCCCCCGCACAGTCGCAGGCAGAACCGATAGATGCGCGGCCCGTACTGGGCGTACAGGTCGTCGAACGCACCCGGCTCGCCGCGGCGGAACCGCTCCAAACACTCCCGTTCTTCTTGCGTCATGGGTGAAGGCCTTCGAAAAGAGAGTGTACAATCCGGGGGCGGATGGTTGGGTAATCGCGGCGTCTTTTACCGTACACTGAAATTCGGGCGCGGGAACGAACGGGGAGGTCTTCGAGAGCGTGGGGAACGAGATAGCGGCGGTGGCGTACGGGATGCTGGCGGGGTGCTGTCTGGCGGCGGCGTACAGCGAGGGGCGGCTGCGACGATCACGGGGCATGGCGGCGTACCCGTCGCTCTGGGTCATGCTCGCCGTTCTGCTGCTGCTGCTCTCCTGGCACCGGGTCACGGGCGAGTTGAACAACGTCACGAACTACTTCCGGCTTCAGGCGCGCATGGAAGGGTGGTACGCCGAGCGGCGCGACCTCCAGTGGAGCCTCATTCGGGCGGTCCCGTTCCTCGGGATCGTGCTGTGCGGCGGCTTTGCCTGGTGGGTCCGACGCGCGGGCCGCCGCCTGATCCTCCCGGCGCTGGCGCTCGTCTACCTGCTCTGCTTCACGCTGGTGCAGGTCGTCAGCCTGCACCAGATGGATTGGATGATGGGCCGGCGTGTCGGGCCGCTTTCGGTCCAGGGGTGGTGCTACGTCGTCGGCTTCGCGCTTTCGGTCGGGGCGCTGGCCGTGGGGATGGTGCGCCGGAGCGTGGTGATCGTCCTTCCGGCAGGAGAACGGGTGCCGAGGCCCGAACCACGGAGGCAGAATGCCCGCTGACGAAGAGTTCATCCCCGCGAAACCGACGGGCTGGGTCCGCGCGCTCTGCCGCGTGACGCTGCCCGTGACTCTGCCCCGCATCTTCCAACTGAACCACATCGACTACGACCCGGCGGACCTGGAGACGCTGAAGTCCCTGAAGGGCGAGC
Organism: Armatimonadaceae bacterium; assembly: GCA_035539875.1. Taxonomy (GTDB): domain Bacteria; phylum Armatimonadota; class Armatimonadia; order Armatimonadales; family Armatimonadaceae; genus CALEKU01. The sequence goes on along the minus strand of DATLHN010000466.1, from coordinate 1,530 downwards.
GCGTGATGCTCACGCCTAACCACCCCTCCCATGCCGACCCGGCGGTACTGTTCCACCTCTCCACCCGCGTCGAGCAGAACTTCAGCTACCTCGCCTGCGTGGAGGCGTTCGAGAAGCACGGGGGGCTTCAAGGCTGGCTGATCCAGCGGGTCGGCGCGTACTCCGTGGTCCGCGGGACGGTGGACCGCGCCTCGTTCCGGACGACGCGGGAGACGCTCGTCACGCCCGGCTCGAAGCTGGTCGTCTTTCCCGAGGGCGAAGTCTACTCCCAGAACGACAGCCTCATGCCCTTCCAGAGCGGCACGTTCCAGCTCGCGTACTGGGCGCTGGACGACCTGCGCAAGGCCGGGCAGGCGGACGCGCCTCTCTACGTGCTGCCGCTCGCGCTGAAGTACGTCTACACCCGCGACATGCGCCCGGCCATGCTCCGCTCGGTGGAAAGCCTGGAAAGGACGATGGGGATCGAACCGGCCGCGGACGGCGGCGCGCAGCCCCTGCACCAGCGCGTCCGGCAGGTCGGCGCGGCCATGCTGCGCGCGCTGGAGCGCGAATACCGGCTGCCGTCCCCCCGGGGCGAGTCCGCCCACCCGGAGGACGACCTGACGCCGCGCCTGAATTCGGTGAAAGAGGAGGTACTGCGGCGCGTCTCCATGGCAGCGGGGGTGCCGCTGCCGGGCGGCGGGGGGAGCGTCCTCGAGCGGCTGCACGTACTTCTGCATGCCGTCGATGCGGTAACGCACGAGCCGCCGGACGACGGGACGCCTTACGACCGCCGCCTGCGCGAATACCAGCGCGAGCGGTCCGTGCCGCTCCTGCGCGACCTCGACCGGCTGACGAACTTCATCGCGATCTACGACGGCTACGTCCGCGAGCACCCGACCCAGGAGCGGATGGCGGAGACGATCATCCGACTGGAGCGGGAGTGCTACGGCAAGGAGCGGCTCGCCGGGCCGCGCCGGTGCCGGGTCCAGATCGGGGAGCCGATCGACCTGCGGGAGCGGTATCCTGCCTACCAGCAGGACAAGCGCGGCGAGGTCGCCGCGCTCACGGCGGCGGTCCGGGCCGCGGTCCTTGCCCTCCTCACGGAGGCGCAACGAGACCTCGGCCAGGAGGCCGCGGCGACCGTACTTTAGTCCGTTCGGGAGCGCCGCCGGGCGGACCGCCGCCGCCTCCTCGCCGCAATCGGGAACAGCCCTACCGCGCCCCCCACGGCCAGCAGCGGGAGGCTCCCCGCCTCCGGCACGACCACGTAGTTGACGAAGAGCGTCGGCCGGTAGTCGGGGTTCAGGTTGTATTCGCCGCTGGCGAATCCTTTGGCCGTGCCCCCCTGCGCCTCGTTGCCCTGCAGCAGCCAGCCGTGGTTCGCCGCGGGGTCGTTCACCCAACCCTGGACGTCCGCGACGAGCGTCGGGGTGGATGTCCACACGTAGGTCCCGAAGTCGCCCACGCTGATGTCCGAACTCGCCTGTGCGACGAAGTCTCCGCCGGGGTTCGTCCAGAAAGTGTCGCTGTAGAACCGGTGTAGCCAGG
>DATLHN010000465.1:0-2026 GCA_035539875.1 Armatimonadaceae bacterium | reverse complement strand
GGCTCATGAGGGTCGCGCCGTCGCTCCTGCTCCTCGGCATCGCGGCCGTCGCGCTGTTGTGGCTCGCCCGCGCGCCGGAGCCGGAGGCGAGGCTGGCGGGCTTCGCCACCCGGCTCGAAGGCCGCTCGCGCGGACAGCGGCACAACGCGTTGCTCTCGGCGCGGTCGCTGAACGGCGCGGTGATTCCGCCGGGCGGCGCGTTCTCGTTCAACGGGCGCGTCCGGTCGTGGTCCGCCGACGCGGGCTACGTGAAGGCACCGGTGTCGTTCGACGGCGAACTGATCCCCGCATTCGGGGGCGGCGTCTGTCAGACGTCCACCACGCTTTACAACGCCGCGCTGCTCGCGGGCCTCGGCGTGGCGGAGCGGCACCACCACGTCTTCGCGCCGCACTACGTCGCGCCGGGCCGCGACGCCGCCGTCGCCTACCCGAACATCGACCTGCGCCTGACGAACCCGTACCCATTCCCCGTGCGCGTCGCCGCCCGAGCCGACGGCGACCAGCTGGTCGTGGAAGTAGGGGGTCGTCGGGCCTCCGCCGAAAAGGTCGTCCTCCAAAGCCGCCTTCTCGCCGTCGAGCGCCCCGGCACCGCGGTCCAGCAGCGCGCGCCCTCCGGTCCCGGCGCGCGCCGGTTCGTCCGCAGCGCCGCCGCCACCGGCTATCGCGTCGTCACCTACCGCGTTAAGACCCGCGAGGGACGGGAAGTGCGCCGCGAACGCCTCTCCGACGACTCGTACCCCGCCATGCCCCGCGTCCTGCGCTACGCCGACGGATCGCGCTGATGCGTGACGACACCATCCGGATCGAGGACCGGGGCGAGTTCGGCCTCGCGCACCGTTATGTTTTCGGGCTGAACCTCTTCAACTACAACCGCGTCCCGTGCCCCATCGAGCGGCGGCCCGACGTCGTCTTCCTCGCCCGGCTGACGGAGCGGCGTGTCTGCGCCGCGCAGGTGGCCGCCTTGTTCCTGAAAGATCACGTGGATACGCCGGAAGAGATGTTCGGAGCGCCCGCCGGGCCGGACGCGGAGACGCCGTACCACGAGGCACGGCACGTCGGCTTCTACGACGGCTTTTTCGACCTCCAGGGAGGAATCCCGTTCACCGGTCGAATGGTCGAGGGAGAGTGGGTCCCGGACGACGAACCACGCTACGGCGACTGCTTCTTCCCGCGGGTCACGCCCGCTTTCTGGCGGGCCGTCGAGCGCGAGGAAGGGAGCCTGGACCAACTGCTTTTCTGTCACGGCCTCGTCCTCTACGTGGGACCGACGGCTCCGGACGCCGGGGAGCGGATGGCGCGCCTGCTCGACGCGCCATTTTCAACGGAGGAAACGTTCCTGCGGGCCGTCGCGGATCTGTACGCCGTGGCGCCCCTGGTCGGGCATGACGGGCAGTTTTTCCACGCGTACGCCCGGGACGCAGCGAACTTCACCCTGCTCGACGTCGCCCTGGCGGATGCCGTTCGCGTGGTGGAGGAGTCCGACTGGTACCGCGCCAATAGGGACCGGCTAGCCTGGAGCAAAGTCCGGGATGCCTGCCTGATGCTGCACGGCTGAGCGGACGCGACCGCCCTACGCTGGCCCCATTGGCTCGCACAGCGCGCAACGCTACATTTCCCTCCGCACGACCATTCCTGGTCCCGAACACGTTTACATTTCGATGAATTTAAATATGTTATTGCGTTGTTCTATGATCGTGGGTACACTGGATTGCATCCAGTGCCGGTGTCGCGGGCCGTCGGCCCGGAGCCGCGGACGTAAGGGGTGGGGATCGTGGGAGATCTGGCAGGATTGGGCGGTGGCGACGATCTGGCGGCACTGGCGCTGCATCCGGGTAGCGTGCCGGACGGGACGTACCTGTCCGTGCTCGCGCGAATCGCGCTCTCCGTAGCCCTCGGCCTTTTCGTCGGCATGGAGCGCGAGCGGCGCGGCAAGGAGGCCGGCATGCGCACCTTCGCGTTCGCCTCGCTTTTCGGATGCCTGTGCGCCCTACTCGGAGATTCCTACGCCCTCCTGGGGCTGGCCATG
>DATLHN010000464.1:0-1926 GCA_035539875.1 Armatimonadaceae bacterium | reverse complement strand
GGTAGAGGGCGAGGGGGAACCGCCCAGTGGCCGGGGGGGCGCCGCGCGCCGCGCGCATCGGGAGGCGCTCCCACTCGGCGAGCAGGGCCTCGTCGGCGGCGCTCATGGTCCGCATGTCTCGCGGGTCGCCGGCCAGGCCGTAGGCGAAGGTCTTCTCGCGCAGGTAGGCGTTCATGCGCCCGGCCCAGTCCGCCCCGTCGGCGAGCCCGTCCGCGTCCGGAGCCGCCTCGCCCGGGTCGACGCGCAGGTAGTCGCCGCAGGTCATGCCGCGGACCGCGGCGCTGCCCTGGTCGCCGCCCGCGCTGGGCGCCGCGGGGTACCAGGCGGCGAACAAGACCGGGCGATACACGCGCCCCCGGGGTCCGGCCTCCCGCGCGTAGGCGCGGCCGTAGTCGGTCGCCAGCGTCCGCCGGAAGCCGACGGCGTGCGGCCCCGGCGCCAGTCCGCCCCAGGGGGTCGTCAGTTCGTCGCGCCCGCGCGCCTCCGTTTCCGTATCCGGCGGGTCCATGGGTGTGGCTTCGCCCCCGACGGGCACGATTCCTACGTCCCATAATCCTACGTTTCTGCAATACCAACGGATGGAGGAGGCCGCGGCTCTGCCCCGTGCAAGCCGCAGGCTGTCTCGTCCCTTCAGGTGCCTGCTGCGGCCATGCTTCGTTACGCTGCTACGCGACCATCCCGGGCTGCTCGTTCATGCGGCTCACGGTCGCGGCGTACGCCTGCGCGAGCCGCGCGATCCAGTCCGGTCGGCCGCAGGCGATCTCGTCCACGCCCATGTCGGCCATGCGGGCGAAGAGCGCGCCCGTCTCCTCGTAGGAAAGGTCGTCGCGCAGGCCGCAGCGCACGTGCAGGCCCGCCCGCTTCGCCGCGCCCACGACCTCCGGGGTCGCCGCGCGCGGCCAGACGACGAGCAGGCTTATTCCCAGCCGCTCGATCACCGCGCGGACGTCGAACGAGGCGGTCCGCTCCGGGTCGGTCAGGAAGTACGCCGTGGCGACGCGGCCCGCCGCGTACGCGCGTACGCGGCTCAATTCGTCCTCCTGGAACGACGCGACGGTGCAGGCGTCCGCCATGCCCGCGGCCTCGATGCGGTCGGCGACGTCCTCCGCCAGCCCGGCGGCCTTGATCTCCACCAGCAGGCGGGTGCGGCCCTTCGCGCAGGCCAGCGTCTCGTCCAGCGTCGGCACCGTCTCGGTCGCGGACCCGCCGAGGCGGAGGCGGCGAAGCTCCTCCAGAGTGAGGTCGGCGACGCGGCCGGTGCCGTCGGTCGTGCGGTCCACCGTCTCGTCGTGCATGACGACGATCTGCCCGTCCCGGCTCCGGCGCACGTCGAACTCCACCCGGTACGCGCCCATGGCGATCGCGGTCTCGAACGCCGCGATAGAGTTCTCGGGCGCGTGGCACATCGCCCCGCGGTGCGCCCCGACGAGTATGGTCCGCTTCGTGTTCATCGTCCTATTGTTGCCGCCGCGGGCGTCCGTGTCCTTCTCCGCCGGGGCGCTTCGGCCGACACCCGCCCGGCCACCCCGCCAGAACAGACCGAACGCGCCGGTAATATTACCGAGTATCCGTGCTACACTTCGCACGGGTCGCGGTCGAATCGGCGCGCTATCAGAAAGGGGCGTCGCGGCCGTTCTCCTGCCTGCGGAAGAAATCGCCCCGCTCGTTCGGTGACGGGTCTAATGGAGGACCCCTCCCATGGCAGAACAACGCAGAGTCGCCGTCATCCTGGCGCGGCACGACGCCTCGCTGACCCCGCCCACGCTCGACGAGTGCCGGGCGCTGATGCTGACCGGGCAGGACTCCGTCGCCCGGTACTGGCGGCAGAACACGGAGGACTGGTTCGAGTTCGCCGCCTTCGACTTCTTCGGGCCGGTCGACATCATGCTCCCGCCGCCGCCGGACGCCCGCGGCACCGTCTGGGAC
>DATLHN010000463.1:0-2747 GCA_035539875.1 Armatimonadaceae bacterium | reverse complement strand
GAACTCGCCAACCACACCACCCGCCACAAGAGCTTCCGCCGCATGAGCCCCGCCGAGATCCAGAAGGAGATCGGTTACGCCCACAAGGAGATCCTTCGGGCGGTTCCGGGCGCGAAGGTGCAGGTGCTTGCCGCGCCGATGGGCCAGTTCCCGAACGATAAGGCGAACTGGAAGTATCTGGTGAAGGGCACGTACGAGGGCGTCAGCTACGACTACAAGGCAGCCATGCTCGCCGCCTATCGTCCCATCCCCTCGCCCGCGTCCAAGGCGTTTGACCCGTTCCGGCTGGAGCGCATCGCGCCGCTCGACAACGACCCGAACGGTCTGCGCAACTGGATCGTCAAGCTGACGGCGGCGGGCGGAGACCGCTACATCTCCGACGGCGACCCGAAGGTGGTCTCGTACCCGAAGGGCCGCGAGACCGAAGTCAACGCAAAGCGGCTGGAGGCCGACGGCATCCTGGCGAATGCGTACTCGCCGTTCGGCGGGGACGGCGGTTCGAAGCCGATCGTCGCCGACGGAGAAGAGGGTGCGTCGTCCGTGGCGGCTTCCGGGTCGGCGGGGACGCCCGAGGCAGCCCCGGCCGCGACGAAGACCATCACCCCGTAAACCCTTGGGCCTCTTCCGGCCGGACCGGAACGCGCACCGTGAGCGCCCTGGCCACGACCTCGACCGAAAGGGGCGTCGTGGCCAGGGCGTCGCCGTCTATCTGGACCGGGACCGGCGGGTCGGACTCGACGACCACGCGCGACGCGCGCAAGTAGTGGATGTCCGGGTCGGAACGGTGCAGGTTTACGGTCACCGCGCCGACCTGACGGAGGAAGTGCGCCCTCTGGACGGGGAGCGGAGCGTCCAGCGCCCCGAAGATGCAGATGTCGAACTGGCCGTCGTCCCACTCCGCCTCGGGCGCGATCGGGAAGTCGCCGCCGTAGGAGCGCGTGTTCGCGATGACGACGGCGAAGGCTTCACCGTGCCAGTAGGGCTCGCGCGCGCCGCCGACCCATACCGTCATCACCGGAGGCGTGAACGTTGCCAGGGCGGAGAGGCCCGCGACGACGTACGCACCACCGCCGACAAAGCTCTTTAGTTCGACGTTGACGTTCTCGACGGCTGACGCGTCGATGCCCACGCTCGCCATGAGGAGGAAGTGTCGGTCGCCGGACTTTCCCATGTCCAGCGCGCGAGTCTCCCCGCGGAGCGCGATTCCAAGCGCGCCCGGCGCGTCGTCCAGTGGTATCCCCAACTCCCGCGCCAGCACGTTGATGGTGCCGCGCGGCAGGATTCCGAGAGGCGTTTCCTTCCGGATCAGGCCTTCCGCTACCGCGCGCACGGTGCCGTCTCCTCCCGCCGCGATGACGAGCGGCGCGCCCGCGTCCGCTGCCTCCCCCGCGAACCGCCCGGCCTCGGCGAAGTCGCGCGACGCGAAAACGCGGGGCGGCGAGCCGGTGTCGGCGGCGACCAGGCGCCGCGCGTCGGAGAGCCAGGAGGGTTCCCCCTGGGACGACGCGCCGCCCGCGCGAGGATTGTAGATGATAGTGACCGGGCTCGGCTTCAAGGCGCGTTTTCGCGGGGCGGCGACTATATGCCGGAGAGGGGATCGCTGTACGAGTAGCGTGAGATGCGCGACTGCGCCTGGATGGCGGCGGGGGAGCCCGGACCGGCGGCGACGGCGGCGTGGTACAGGCGCAAAGCGCCGTCGCGGTCGCCGCGCTTGAGCGCTTCTTCTCCCGCGGCGTAGAGGCGCGACGCCTCCTGTGCCTTGCGGGCGTTGTCGCCGGTGAAGTCCGAGGTGGTGCGCTGGCCGGGCATCTCCGGCGTGGTCGGTGCGGCAAGACCGCCGGGCCCGGCCGCGTTGCCCGGCCTTTCGATCAGGCCGGCGAGCGGCGACTGCACCGGCGGGATGGCGTGCTGGAGATCGGTTCCGCGAGTATTGACGGCGCCATTCAGGCGCGCCTGATCGGAGGGTCCGGCTGGTCCGGCGAGGCCGCGCAGCTTGCGGACCGCGGCGAGTTCTTCGAGGGCCTGGGCGTCTGTCGGCGCGAGGTCTACCGCCTTCTGGAACCAGGACTCGGCAGTCGCCAGGTCACTGCCCGCCTGCGCCTGCTGGCCCAGAACCCGGTAACTGTAGACCTCTCCCTGCGTCGCCTTCGCGACCGTCTCTGCCCGGACGCCGGATGCGCCGCGCACCTTGCCGAACTCCGCCGCGGCTTCGGCGTACTTCTTTTGATCGTAGAGCTTGACCGCGCTGGCGTACGCCTGCTCGCCGCGGCTGTACCCGGCCTGAATCTGCTGGTTGTTGAAAGCGGTCGAGACGGCCCAACCCGCCCCGCCGAGCAGTCCGGCGAAGAGCGCGATCAGGCCGAGCGTCGCCCCGATCGACCGGCGGGCCGTGGTCGGCGGCACGTACGGCTGGTAGGAGGGCGCGGCAGCGGCGCTCTGCATCCCGGTGACGCCGGGTGAGGACCCCACCGCCGCGAAGGGCGGCGGACCGGCGACGGTCATCGCCGCGCCGAAGCCGCCGGAGACCGCCGGGGCGGGGGCGTAATGCGTCGGGTGTCCCGGGGTCCCGCCGGAGCGCTGGAGCGCCGCGGCCTGGATGAGCGCGGTGCGGAACTCGCCCGCGCTCTGGAAGCGGCCCTCGGGCATCTTCACCATGGCCCGCTGGAGGACGTGCTCGACTTCGGGGGCGACGCCCTGCGCGGGCGGCGTCGGTTCGTGGATGATCTTGTAGGTGATGGTCGGGACCG
>DATLHN010000462.1:0-13144 GCA_035539875.1 Armatimonadaceae bacterium | reverse complement strand
GGAAGGAGAGCGGGTATCCGGACGCACGCAGGCGCTCCTCGTCCAGTCGGCCTATCTCCTCGTGGAAGCGCAGCAATAACCCACCCGCAAGGACGGCGAGGATTCCAGCCACGATATGGACAGGCGGGCCGCTGGTCATGCGTCGTTATCTATTGCGGGCGGTTCGGCTCCACGCAGAGGCCGTGGAAGATGCCGTGGGAGGACGATACCGTGACGCCGTTGCCGACCACGCAGTTTTCCAGGTACGTGCCCGCCTTCACGACCGCGCCGTCCCAAAGGACGGAGTTGACAACCGTCGCGCCGGACTCGATCACCGCGCCTCTGCCGACGACGCTGTAGTCGCGCACCTCGCCGTCGATTCGCGCGTCGGCGCAGAGGACGCAGTTGTCGCGCACGATCGCACCGCGGGGCAGATCGACGTTCACACTGCCGTCGATGACGTCGCGCTGCGCCTGGCGGTAGATCGTGAGGTTGCCGACGTCCTTCCAGTACGCCTCGGACGGGACCGCGAGCATCGGCTCGCCCTTCTCCAAAAGGGCCGGGAGGACGTTCTTCCCGAAGCCGTAGAACGCGCCCGCGGGGATGTAGTCGAACACCTTCATGTCAAACACGTAGATGCCGGTGTTGGCGAGGTTGGAGAACGCCTCGCCCCGCTTCGGCTTCTCCTGAAAGCGCGAGATAAAGCCCGCGTCGTCGTGGACCACGATCCCGAACTCGCTCGGGTCCTCGACGGGCGTGACGCCGATCGTCGCGGTCGCGCCCTTTTCGCGGTGCGCCCGGACGATGGCCGAGATGTCGGTGTCGGTGAGGTCGTCGCCGCCGATCACCAGCAGCGTGTCGTCCGATCCGTCCCGGAAGAACTCCTCGACCCGCTTCAGGCCGCCAGCGTCGCCGCAGAGCTCGTCCTCGCGGCTGAACGTGACGCGGACGCCGTATTCGCCGCCGTCGCCCAGCGCGTCCACGATCTTCTGACCGAGGTACTGGACGTTGACGACGATGTCCGTGATCCCGTGCTTGCGCAGCAGGTCGATCAGGTGCCCCATGACGGGCTTGCCAACAACGGGAACGATCGGTTTGGGGAGAGAGCGAGTGAGGGGGTCGAGGCGCGAGCCGACGCCCGCGCCTAAAATCATGGCCTTCATGGCTCCATTGTACAGGAGAACGGAGCCACGAAAGCCTGGCAGATCACTCTTTTCCGAAGAAGGCGCGGACGCTCCGCGCGACGTATTCGCGCTGGTCCTCGCGCAGTTCCGGCATGACCGGCAGGGACAGGACCTCGCGCGCGGCCCGCTCCGCCTCCGGGAAGTCGCCTTCCCGGTGGCCCAGATAGCGGTAGGCCTCTTCCAGGTGCAGGGGACCCGGGTAGTAGATGCCCGACGCCACGCCGCGGTCGGCCAGGAACGCGCGCAGGGCGTCACGCCTGCCCGCCGCGACCCGCACCGTGTACTGGTGATAGGTGTGAACGTTTTCCGAGCGGCGGCACGGCGGCGTTAGACCGTCGATGCCGGAAAGCTGCGCGTCGTAGTAGGCGGCGTTGCGGCGGCGCGCCTCGTTCCAGTCGTCCAGATGCGGCAATTTCACCGAAAGCACCGCCGCCTGGATCGAATCGAGGCGCGAGCAGAGGCCGACGTATCGGTAGTGGTACTGCCGGGCGGAACCGTGGACCCGGAGGCAGCGAATCTTTTCGGCCAGGGCGTCGTCGTCGGTGAGGATCATCCCGGCGTCGCCCGCCGCGCCGAGGTTCTTCGTCGGAAAGAAGGAGAGGGTCGTCAGCAGCGACCATGACGACACGGTCTTGCCGTGGTGTGAGCACCCGATGGCCTGGGCCGCGTCGCCGATGACCGGCAGGTCGCGTTCGCGGGCGATCCGGGTGATCTCGCGCATGTCCGCCATCTGGCCGAACAGGTGGACGGGTAGGACGGCGCGGGTGCGCGGAGTGAGGGCGCGAATGACGGCCGCCGGGTCGATGTTGAACGTCACTGGGTCGATGTCCGCGAAGACCGGCTTGAGCCCCAGCAGGGCGATCACCTCCGCCGTCGCGACGAACGTGAACGGCGTGGTGACGATCTCGTCGCCGGGTTCCAGGTCGAGCGCCATCAGGGAGAGCAGCAGCGCGTCGGTACCCGAATTCAGGCCGATACCGTGCCTCGCCCCGCAGACCGTCGCAGCTGCCTCCTCGAAGCGCGCGACGCCCTCCGAGAGCCCGAACTGGCCGCTCGCCAGCACCGCCAGAACGGCGGCGTCCATCTCATCCTTCAGCGCGGCATACTGCGCCTGCAGGTCCGCGATTGCTACCTTCATGCGGTGTATGACAGCGGGCGCACGACAGGGATTCCGGTTTCTTCGCGACGGCGGAAGCCGGGCCTATTCGCTCCGACCCGGCGCGATCGCCGTACCCTTGGCGAGCAGGCTGTTGGAGGCGAAAACGGACGGGACCGTGACCCGGACTTCGTCCTCGACGCGCGTGTTGTTATCCAGGATGACCCCGGTCAGAGTGACGGAATCGCCGACGATGACGCCCTCTTCGAGGATGCAGTCCGTCAGGGTCGAATTCGCCCCGACCTTGCAATCCGGCCCGATCACGCTGCGCCCCGAGATCGACGCTCCCGCGCCCACGCGCGCGTTCTTCCCTATGTGCACGGTCGGCGCGACGTGCGTGGTGGGGTCAACCTCGACGCCCTCCATCGCCCAGTAGCCGTTCGGGGTCCACTCGCCCGGCACCTCGACGGCAATGTCCCGGTTCAGGATCGCCTCGGTCGCCGAGCGGTACTGCTCCGCGCGCCCGATATCAAGCCAGTAGCCGTCCAGCGCCACGGCGTAGACCGGCGCGCCCTCCTCCAGCAGCTTCGGGTACGTCTCCCGCTCTATGGAGACCGGCCGCCCGGTCGGGATGGCGTCGAGCGCCTCGGGCTGCATGATGTAGATGCCGGCGTTGATGGCGTCCACGCCCGTCGGCTCGACGTTCGGGTTCGCGGCCAGCAGCTTCTTCTGCGCCTCGCTCGGCTCGCGGAACTCCTTCACGCGGCCGGAGTCATCGGTGATGATGACCCCATACGGACTCGGCGACGGCACTTCCTTGAGCGCGATGGTGACCAGGGCGCTCTTTTCCTTGTGGAAGCGCATGATGGAGGAGATGTCGAAGTCCGTCAGCACGTCGCCGTTGAGCACGACGAGCGTGTCGCGCCCGGCGAGGTTCTGCGCGTTCTTGATCGCCCCCGCGGTGCCGAGCGGCTTCTCCTCCAGCGCGTAACGCATCGAGACGCCGAAGGCCGACCCGTCGCCGAAGTGGCCGGCGATCTTGTCAGCCATATAATTGGTGCAGAAGATGATCTCGTCGATGCCGTGACGCTTGAGCAGGGCGACCTGATACTCCAGGAAGGGCCGGTTGACCACGGGTATGAGCGGCTTGGGCCGCGTGTATGTCAGAGGCCGCAGGCGCGTGCCGGCTCCGCCGGCGATGATGATACCCTTCATTCCACGGACTACTCCTTGCATTCCCAGCGCGCCCGCCGTGGGCGCGCGCCCTTTGCTGCTACGGTCTATCCGTCCGCAGGATTCAGCGTGTGTTCCAGGTAAGCGCGCAGGTCTGCTCCGTGTTCGCCGTCCGCCAGCGCGAAAGTCACGAAAGCCCTGTAGTACGAGTCCAGGCCGCCCAGGTCGTGCCGGGCCTCCCCGGCACCCAGCGGAACCGCCACCCCGCGACGCCCGGCCCGGAGCAGCGAGCGCAGCGCGTCGGTAAGCTGTATCTCGCCGCCCTTACCGGGGGGCGTCCGCCGGATCTCGTCGAAGACGTCGCCCGGAACGACGTACCGCGCCGCGGCGGCGTACTCGCTGGGGGCCTCCTCGGGCGAGGGCTTCTCCACGATATCCGAGATCGCAAGAAACGGGCCATCGGCCGCGCTACCGGGTGCGGGCGCGACCACCCCGTACTTGGATATGCGCTCGCGCGGCACTTTTTGAACCACCAGGCCGACGTCCGCCCCCTGCTCCGCACAGGTCCGAACCAGGCGTCCCGTCAGGCCGCCCGGTTCCGGCTCCTCGAAGACGGCGTCGCCGAGCGCCACGACGAACGGCTCGCCGGGCCGAAGCGCCGGTTCCGCCCGGAGGATCGCGTCGCCGAGACCGCGCATCTCCGTCTGAAGCGCGTAGGAGAAGGAGACCCCGTCCCGCCCGTCGCCGAAGCGCCCGCGGATGAAGGGCTCCTTGACCGGGGAGAGAACGAAGACGATGCGGTGAATACCCGCGGCGACCAGTTCGGCGACGATGCGCTCCAGGGCGAGATGACGACCGACTGGCAGCATCTCCTTGGGGATAGCGTCGGAGAGGGGGCGCAGACGGGTCCCGAAACCGGCCGCCGGTATGACGGCGGAAGTTACGGCGGTATGGACCCGCGGGGCGTCCGTTACGGACGGCTTGAGAGGTTCAGACTGCGGCATCGCGCTAAAAAAGGACGCCGCCGCACGGGCTGCGTTGCCCACGAGCGCGTCCTGCCGGTACGTTCCGGGCCGCACGAAGCGACGGCCCTGATACATCTACGATAGCACAGAATCCCTGCCTTGTCAAAAGCGTCGACCCCGCCCGCACGTTACTTCAGGAGCGGATGCAGGACGCTGCCATGTACATCGGTCAGGCGCATGTCACGCCCGCCGAACCGCACGGTCAGCCGCTTATGGTCGACGCCGAGCAGGTGCAGGATGGTCGCGTGCAGGTCGTAGACCTCGACCCGGTCTGCGACCGCCCGGTAGCCGAACTCGTCGGTCGCGCCGTGGACCGTGCCGCCCTTGACGCCTCCGCCCGCCATCCAGACCGTGAAGCCGAACGGGTTGTGGTCGCGCCCGTCCGCCCCCTGTGCCATCGGCGTACGCCCGAACTCGCCTCCCCAGAGTACCAGTGTCGATTCCAGCAGGCCGCGCGCCTTCAGGTCCTTCAATAGGCCCGCCACCGGGCGGTCCACCGCACGCGCGTTGTCCTCGTGCCCGGCCTTCAGGCCCGAGTGCTGGTCCCAGCGGTCGTGTCCCGTATTCGGACAGGTCAGCTCGATGAAGCGAACGCCCCGCTCCACCAGGCGGCGAGCGACCAGGCATTGCAGCCCGTACGTGCGCGCCGGCGCGTACGGATGGTCGAGGCCGTACAGCCGCTTCGTCGCCTCGCTCTCCCGGGAGACGTCCATCAGGTCCGGGACCGCGCTTTGCATCCGGAATGCGAGCTCGTAATTGGCGATCGCCGCCTCGACCGCCGGGCTCTCGCCCATCCGCGACAGGACGCTCCGGTCCAGGCCGCGCAGCAGGTCGAGCTTGCGCCGCTGCTGCGCCTCCGTCGCCTCGCCCCGCTTCAAATCCGCGACCGGCTTCTCCCGCGGCAGGAACAGCGAACCCTGGTAGGTCGGCGGCAGGAAGCCGTTTCCGAAGCAGTCGAGCCCGCCGGGCGGTATCAGCCCCCCGTTCAGCACGATAAAGCCGGGCAGGTCCCGGCACTCGCTGCCGAGGCCGTAGGTCACCCAGGAACCCATTGTCGGGCGGCCCTGCGACCCGTTACCGGTGTGAAAAAAGTAGTTCGCGTTCGTGTGCTCGGAGAAGTTCGACGTCATCGAGCGGACGACGCACAGGTCGTCCGCGCAGGTCGCGATCTCGGGGAACAGCGACGAGACCTCCAGGCCGCTCTGTCCGTGGCGCGAGAACTCCCAGGGCGAGCGCAGCACCATGCCGTTGCTGTTGAACTGGGTCCGGGGCATCTCCATCGGCAGTGGCTTGCCGTGGTACTCCGCCAGCTTCGGCTTGGGGTCGAACGTGTCCACCTGGCTGGGGCCGCCGTCCATGTAGAGGAAGATGACCGCCTTCGCCTTCGGGACGTGGTGGGTCCGGGTCGGCGGCCCGCCTTTCGCCGCCGCCTCGTCGGCCAGCAGGGAGGTGAGCGCCAGTGCGCCGAAGCCGTTCGCGCAGCGCGCGAGCATTTCCCGGCGCGACAGCGCCTCGCGCGCGTGGACGCGGCACCGCGGCGACGGTACGGGCTCAGCGGACAAAGATAAACTCCTTCACATTGAACAGCACGTGGCAGAGGTCGGCCCACTCGCCCGGGCCGGGAGCCGCGCCGAGAAAGGCGAGCGCGGCGGCGCGCTCCGCCGCCGTGGGCGGGCGCGCGAAAGCCTCCTCGTAAATCCGCTCGATACGCGCCCCCGGCGTACTCCCGGGGCTTTCTCGCAGAAGCCGCGCGGCCCACACCTCCGCCTGCTGGCGCACGAACGGTCCGTTCATCATCGCCAGGGCCTGCGCGGGCACGTTGGACACGCTGCGACGCCCCATGGTCGCGAACGGCGTCGGGAAGTCGAACGCCTGCATCCAGGGCGAGAGGAAGTTTCGCCGGACGGCGACGTACAGGCTGCGTCGTCCGTCGCCGTCGAGCGGCCCCTGCGCCGGTCGCCCGCGCCCCTCCGTAAAGTCCGTGAGGTGGCCGTTCACGCTCGGCCCGAACGGCGTGCGGTCCAGGCGGCCGGAAACCGCGAGCAGGGAGTCGCGGATGGCCTCCGCCTCCAGTCGGCGCAGGTTCATCCGGTGCAGGAGCGCGTTCGCCGGGTCCCTGGCGCGGACCGTGGCGTCCGCCGGGGTGCTGCTCATCCGGTAGGTCGCGGAACGCACCATGAGTCGGTGCATCGCCTTTACCGACCACCCGCGCCGGACGAACTCGCTCGCCAGCCAGTCCAGAAGCTCGGGATGGGACGGGCGCTCCCCCATGTGTCCGAAATCGTCGGTGGACGGCACGATGCCGACGCCGAAGTGATGCTTCCAGAGGCGGTTGACCATCACGCGCGCCGTCAGCGGGTGCCGCGCGCTGCCGACCCACGCCGCCAGCTCGCGCCGACCGCTGCTCCCCGGCGCGGGCGGCGGCGCGTCCGCCTCCCGCCCGCAGAAGGCGAGGTTGAGACGCGGCGCGACCTCGCCGAGCGTCTGGTGACTCCCCCGCACGAAGACGCGCTCGTCCTGGGCGTCCCCCTCGCAGAGGGCCGCAACGCGGGTCGGTATCGGGATTTTGGACTCGGTCTTAGCGAGACGCTGCGCTATCGCCTGGACAACGGACGGGGCGGGAAGATGTCCGAGCCGTATCAGGCGGTCCAGGACGTCCAGCGCGTCGTCGCCGGTCGGCTTCCCCTCGCCCCACAGCGCGAGCGCCCGGTCCAGCGCCGCCCGCACTTCGGCGTCTCCCTTTCCCGCGAGTTCGTTCGGCTCCCGGGGCGGCTTCGCGTCCGCGGAAAGGCGGACGTCGTCCAGGCGTATCCAGCCGTCGAAAGGCTTATCGGGAGGGGCGAGCGGGTCCTGCGACAGACAGGTCAGCGGGCCGTCCTGAAGCTCGACGTAGGCGCGCCTCCCCTTCCACAACCGCAGGTCGATCGTCCGCCAGCCGGGCTTGGCGTCGTCGATCGTCTGCGCCAGCGGTCCGTAGATGGGGTCACGGATGACCAGGAAGTTCTCCACGATTACGTGCAGACGCCCCCTCTGACCACTTACTTTCAGGTGCAGGAAGTCCCCGTCGATGGTGAACGAAGGCGAGCGCAGGCTCCCCTCGAACCGGCGCGAGCGGATGGCGCTATGGACGACGCCCGGACTTGGAATCAGTCCGAACGCCGGGCGCGCCGGGTCGGAGGAGAGGACGAGTTCTCCTGCCGCCGCCGCCGCACCGGCTGGCCGCGCGAATGCCGCGCCCGTGCCGCTCCAGGATGCGGGCGGCGGAAGCGCACGGCCCGGAGCGCCCGCCCCGAGTGGCGCGACCGAATCCCGCAGCGCGCCGGCGGGCACGTCCCGGAGCGCGGCGCGCCACGCCTCCGCGACGGCCAGTCGCGGCACCTCCGCGCGCAAAAGCGCGATCGATCGCGCGGGGTCCGCGAACCGCTCGGGCGCGTCGGCGTGGGCCTGGACGTAGCGGGAGTTCTTCAGGATGCCGTAAAGGGCGTAGTAGTCTTTCGTCGGGATGGGGTCGAACTTGTGGTCGTGGCAGCGGGCGCAGGCGAGCGTCTGCGCCAGGAACGCCTTCCCAAAGACGTCGATCTGGTTGTCGATGCGGTCGGCCTGCTCCTGGCGGACGTCCACCGGGGAGTGCTTTCCCTCCCCCAGCCACCAGAAACCGGTCCCGATCAGGGACTCGTTCCGCCCCGTGGCCGGGTCGCGCCGCGGCTGCGCCATCAGGTCACCCGCGATGTGCTCCCGGACGAACCGGTCGTAGGGCACGTCGGCGTTGAACGCGCGGACGACGTAGTCACGGTAGCGCCAGGCGTTCGGGATGTCGAAGTCCAGCTCGTGGCCGAGCGACTCGCCGTAGCGCACCAGGTCCAGCCAGTGCCGGGCCCACCGCTCGCCGTAGGCGGGGGAAGCCAGAAGACGCTCCACCACCCGTTCGTAGGCGTCGGGGCGCGCGTCCGTCATGAACGCCCGTACGTCCTCGGGAGATGGCGGCAACCCGGTCAGGTCGAATGTGACGCGCCGCAGCAGCGTCCGCCGGTCGGCGGGCGGCGCGGGTTTGAGTCCGGCCCTCGCCCGCTTCTCTTGAACGAACGCGTCTACCGCGTTCCATCCCGGGGCGATCCCCTTCCCGGCGGGAACGGGCGGCCGTTTGACCGGGCGGTACGACCAGTGCCGCCGCCGCTCCGCGAGCGGAAAGCCCTCCGACGCCTTCGCATCACCCGGGCGCGGCGCGGGCACCGCCGCGCCTCGGCGCACCCACTCCTCGACGGCGGCGATCTGCTCCGCGGGCAGCTTTCCCGCGGGGGGCATCTTCAGCGCGGGATCGCCGTGCCGGATCGCCCGGACGAGAAGGCTGGCGTCCGGCTTGCCCGCGACGACCGCCGCGATGCCGCGCGCGCCGGGTTTCCGCAGCCCGTCCAGACGGTCGAGGCGAAAGCCGCCCGCCGCCTGCGCCCCGGAGTGGCAGGAGACGCAGTTATCCGCCAGCACCGGGCGGACACGCTTCTCGAAGAACTCGACGGCTTCGGGCGACGGGCGGGGTGGCGGCTGCGCGGGGACAGCGGAGGGAAGGAGTCCGACCAGGAAGACGAAAAGCCACGCCCGCGAGAGGGTCATGGCTTCGATTGTACACCGGGTTTGATGCAGGAGAGGTGTCAGCGACGGCCGTGCCCGCTCAACCAATCCGCGTAGGCGCGCTCGAAGCCGGCGTCCGAGGGCCAGGCTTCGGCGCGGTTCTTCTCCTCGAAGGCGGACTTCCAGCGGTCGTGGAGCCAGAGCCACTGGTCCGGATACTGTCGGACCGCGGACTCCAGGGCGACGTTCACCCCGGTCATGATCCGGCGCACGTCGGCGTCGTGATCCCCGGTCGCGGTCACGTCCATCGGGGGCGAACAGACGACGCGGAAGCCGTCCTCGGTCTCGACGCAGTAGAGGAAAAAGAGGGCCGCGCCGGTGTGGAGGGCAAGCGAGGCCGGTCCCGCGACCGTGCCCGCGGGGACGCCGAAGAACGGGACGAACAGGTCGCCGCTGTTCTGGTCCGCCAGCAGGCAGATCGCCTCCCCGCGCTTCAACACCCGAAGCAGCTCGCGCGCGGAGCCGCCCTTGTTCAGCACCGCGAAGCCGGAGTTCTCGCGCAGCGTACGGACGTACCCGGCGAACTCCGGGTTTTCCGGCTCGCGCGCCACGACCGTGAGCGGGACCTGCTTGACGCTCGCCAGCCAGCGCCCCAGCACCTCCCAGTTGCCCAGGTGCGCGGTCACGAGCACGACCCCGCGTCCCTGCGCCCGCGCCGCCTCGACGTGCTCCCAGCCCTCGGCGGTGACGGACTGCTCCAGTACCTCGGGGGTCAGGTTCGGCCCGCGCAGGAACTCGACGGACGAGCGGCCGAAGTGCTCGAAGACCCGGCGGACGAGGTGCGCCCGCTCGCGCGCGGACAGCGCGTCCCCGTACGCCAGGCGCAGGTTCCCCTCCGCGCGGCGGCGCTTGCGCCCCGCGCCGCGGAACGCCACGCCGCCCAGCCAGGTGCCGAACCGCCGGGCCGATGGCGGGGAAAGCCGCTGGAGCCGCGCGCCGCCGCGGCGCATCAGGTTCAGCAGGATCTGCTGCCAGAGCCGGGTCTGATAGGCCCCGAAGCCGCCGCGCCCCTCACCGCGCGGCCGGACGGGAGTCCCGGCCGTCACTTCTCGCCGCTTGCCGCCGGGGCCACCGCCGCCACCGGGGCGGTCGCGGCATCCTGCGCCGCCGCCGTCTCGCCCGCGATGGGAGACGGCTGGACGACGGCGTTCGGGGACAAACCGGCGTAATATCCCCAGACGGTAAACGGTAGCGAGTATCCCTCTTCGTCGGCGAGGCGATACCAGCCCGACCCCTCCGCCGGGTTCTCCGGACAGAGCGCGAAAGGCCGCAGCGCACCCGCCTTGCTGCCGCCGTCCGGTCGCACCGCGCTCACCGGAGCGGTCAGGACGGTGGTGCGCAGGTCGGTGCCGTTGCGCTGCCGGAGATAATCGCGCAGGAGGTGAAACTCCTCCTCCGTGAAGAACTCGTCTACCGTCGCCTCGACGCGAGCCCGCGCCTCTTCCGTCAGCGATTTGTATCCCAGAATGACGCGCTCGTACGAGGCTATCGGCTCCTCGCGCCCGACCCTGAACCAGTGGAAGGTCACCACCGGGTGCAGGTAAAGCTCGGAAAGGGTGCCGTACGGCAGATAGAATTTCGTCGGGGGCATCTTAAACTGGAACTCCTGGAAAGTCGGGGACGGAGCGAGCGAGCGCCGTAGGCGCGGCGGCACGGCCGCGGGGCTTAACGCCGCCCCTTGCGGGAACTCTTGTACTTGGAACTTCCCCGGTCGCGCCGCGGGCCGCCAGCGAAGCCGCCGCCGGGGGCGCCCGGGGCGGCGCCGGGACCGGGTCCCGGGCGGAGCAGCTGCGCCTGTAGGTCCATCGGCTTGCCGCAGCGCGAGCAGAAGTAGGCGTTGCGCATGACGGCCGCGGGCGGCACGGTGGACTGGAACTGGCACTCCGGACAGACGACGGTTATCTCACGCCGACCGCCGGGGCCGCTGAAGGTTGAAGGTCTCAAATCGGCATCACCTTACGGTCCCTTCCCGAAAAATGAAAAAGCAGACGCCTCGGCGGTACCGCCAGAAGCCCCTGCTTCTCGTGTCGCCCGGTGCGACGGGCGCTGCCGCCCACCGATTAAACTCGTGTTAATTCTATCTCATTTGCGCACTTTACGCCAACCATCCCGGAGCCGTCGATGACGCTCACTGTGACCTCCGAGGAGGCGCTGGCGCGGCACATCTACGGCCGCCTGCATCCGGAGCGTGCCACGATCGTGGCCGTTTCGGGCTACGGAGGGGCGGGCAAGAGCACGCTCGCCGCGCGCCTCGCGGCGGCCCTCGGCGGCGCGGCCGTCGTCCCGGTGGACGACTTCTGGCTGCCGGAGCGCGACGCGCGCTCGTCGGACTGGAGCGCCTACGACTGGCCGCGTCTGCGGGAGCAGGTCCTGGAACCGGCGCGGCGCGGCGACCGAGTCCTGCGCTACCAGCCGCTCGACCCGCGCGACGCTCTCGCGGGGAGTGGCGGTGGTGAGAGAGCCTGGCGCGAAGTCGCGCCCGCTGCCGCGCTTATCGTCGAAGGCGTCGGCCTCCTCCGGCCGGACCTGCTGCCGGACTTCGACGTGACCGTCTGGATCGACTGCCCGCTCGAGGTCGCCGCGGAGCGCGGCATTCTCCGGGATCGCGCCGAGTACGGCATCGAGACCGCCGCGGACTGGCGGGAGCGCTGGGTCCCCAACGACCGGGACTTCTTCGCCCGGTTTCGCCCCGACCGGGCCGCGGACTTTCTGTACTCCAACGCGTAGGGACTGCGTGGTACGATGAAGTGACGGGCGCGACGAAGCGAGCCGAATTGACATGACCACCAGGGAGAACGCAGCAGTTTCCGACCAGCGCGGCGTCCCGGACCGCGCCGGGCTCGCGCGCCGGGCGCCGCGCCGCCGGTTCTCCGAGCCGCTTTCGCCCCGCCTCGCCGCCGCCGCGGACTACCTCCTCATCGCGCTCGGCTGCCTGGTCGTCGCGGCGACCTTCAACCTGCTCCTGAACGGCAACCGGATCGTCGCCGGGGGCGTCACCGGCCTCTCTACCCTGCTTCAAGGGCGCTTCGGGATCGAGCCCGCGGCCACCCAGGTCGGACTCAACGTCCCCCTGTTCCTGACGGGAACCTACCTGCTCGGGGGGCGCTTCGGGTCGCGCAATCTGGTCGGCATCCTCCTTCTGCCGCTGTGCGTCTTCCTGACGCGCCACTTCCCCCCGCTGACCAGCAATCTGCTCCTCGCCTCTCTGTACGGCGGCATCGGGACCGGGGTCGGGCTCGGGCTGATCTTCAAGGGAGGCGGCTCGGTCGGGGGGACGTCCCTGGCCGCGCAGTTGCTCTCGCGCTTCCTGGGGATGAGCCCGGGAGCCGCCCTTCTGGTCTGCGACGGCCTCATCATCGGGGCGGCCAGTCTGACGCTCGGCGCGGAACAGGCGATGTACGGCCTCATCAGCCTGTTCGTCACCAAGCGCGCCATCGACGTGATCCAGAACGGCCTGTCCACCTCCAAGCTCGCCCTCATCATCTGCCGCAGCGAGTCCGGCGTCGAGGCCGTGCGCCGCGCCGTGATCGAAGACATGGACCGGGGGCTGACTATCCTGAGCGGTTCGGGAGGGTTCACCGGGCGGGACCGTCCGGTGCTGATGGTCGTCGTCACGCAGAGCGAAGTAAGCCGCCTGAAAGCGCACGTCCAGGCCGCCGACCCGGACGCCTTCGTCGTGCTCGCGGACGCCGCCGAAGTCTTCGGCGAAGGCTTCCAGCGGTACCGACTGTAGGCGCAGGTTAGAGTTGATGGACGAACCTCCGTGGCTGGTAGAGGCGAAACTCCTCGGCTGTCCGTTTCCCGAAACCGACGAAGCGCTGGCGGCGCTGGCAACCCGCGGCGTGACGCTGCTGATAAACCTGCACCACGAACGGCGGACCTCGCCGGAGCGCCTGCGCCGCCTCGGCATGGTCGAGGTATTCCTGCCGGTGCCGGACTTCCAGCCGCCGCCCCCCGCCCTCCTGGAGGCGGGCATCGCCGCGCTGCTCGACGCAACAGACCAGGGGAAGCGCGCCGCGGTTCACTGCGGCGGTGGCCTCGGGCGCACGGGGACGCTGCTC
>DATLHN010000461.1:0-7699 GCA_035539875.1 Armatimonadaceae bacterium | reverse complement strand
GGGGGATCGGGTGCGCACGCATCAGATCGACGCCGGAGTAGGGCAGGCCGCACGGGTCGTTCGTCAGCGCGCCGCGGCTCATCCACTTCGCGTGGCCGTCGAAGAAGACGCAGTTCACGCCGCCGTTGTGCCGGGTGAGGGCGAGCACCGGCAGGTTCTGCGGGGGCGTAGGCGACTTGTCGTAGAGGTTCTTCGGCGGCTCGAACCAGGAGTCGTCGAAGACGCCGTTCTTCTCCGTTACGACGATGACGTCGGCGGGGCGGTCCACCTGCGCGAGCGCAAGACTCTCGGCGGCGCGGTTGGCGACGTAGGAGCGGGGCTTGCCGTCCGCGCCGTTCGGGGTGCGCTGGTCGTCGGACGGGCAGACCAGCAGGTCGGCGACGTTGGTCGTGTAGGGGATGATCTGGTTCCACCAGCGGTTCTGCGCGTTCGCCCCGAGCGGCGTGGTCGGGTCCACGCGCGAAGGGTCCACGGCGTGCCCGAAGAAGAACAGCGTCTCGTCGTAGTCGCCCGCGTACATGTCCAGCCCGATGCCGAGCTGCCGCATGTTCGAAAGGCACGACGCCGCCCGCGCCTTCTCCCGCGCCTGGGCGAACACCGGGAACAGGATCGCGGCGAGGATCGAAATGATGGCGATGACGACGAGCAACTCGATCAGGGTAAAAGCCCGTGCCTTCGTCCTGGGGGCGTCTTCAGGATGTATGCGCATGCCTCTCCTCACTTCTTCGCAGCCTCTCTTCCCGCTTCTTCCTCTTCTTCGTCCTCGAAGGCGACGGCGGGGACGCCCCAGGGGCGGAACAGCGGGCGGCGGGTGATGCCCGGGTAGGGCGTGTCCGCGCCCTTCACGCTGTGCCACAGGATGCGGTTCAGCGCGTCCTCGTCGGCGAGGGTCAGCCGGTCCGGCTCCGAGAAGTCGAAGGCGAGCGAGCGCTGCGCGCCGTACGCCCGGGCCTGGTTCTTCGCCTCCAGGTCGATCTGCGCCGGGCGGGCGCGGTACGGGGTCGCGTCAGGCTTGCTCGTGAACGACGCGTACATAGGCGTCGCGGCGGCGTCGAACGGGCTCATCGGGGGCAGGCCGAGGACCATCTCCATCGTCCGAAGCATCGAGCAGGTGGTGTAGAAAGTCGAATCCACCCTGCCTCCCTGCCGCGTGTAGGGCGAGATGACCAGTCCGACGGTGCGGTGGGCGTCCACATGGTCCGGGCCGTTCTGGGCGTCGTCCTCGATGACGAAGATCGCCATCTCCTTCCAGAACTTCGATTTGGAGCAAGCCTCCACGATCTTGCCGAGCGCGAGGTCGTTGCTGGCGACGCACGCCTGCGGGGTGAACGCGCCGGGGCGGGTGCCGCTCGTGTGGTCCTCGCTCAGCGCCATGACCATGAAGTTAGGCATCTTGCCGCTCTGCTCGAACCCAGCAAGCTCTTTGATGAAGATATCGGCCGCCTTGTAGTCGCGCTCGTGGTCGCGGCGGGCTTTTGCCCAGTCTTCGGAGCGGTTCTTGTCCACGTGGTAGTAGTACGTCCGGAACGTCTTCCCGGCCTGCGCGACCCGGTCCCAGATGCGCGCACCGGCGGGCGTCTCGGCCAGCGGGTCGCCGAAGTCGCCGTAGCGGATGGGCGGCGCGCCCTTGCCGCCGTACTGCGCGTGCCAGGTGCGCTGCATGGCGTCGGGGACGAACGCGCCGTTGCTCCAGTGATGGCCGTCCACGCTCACCTCGCCGTCCGCGTAGAGGTTGTCGAGCAGGACGTACTCCCGGGCGAGCGCGTGGTGGTTCGGCGTGACCTTCTCGCCGAAGAGACACAGGCTCGGGTCGCCCTTGCCGACGCGCTTACCGTTCTTGTCGGTCATGTCCCCGAAGAGCTGGTCGTACGTCCGGTTCTCCTTGATGATGTAGAGGACGTGCTTGATCGGGGACGGGTCGCCGACGCGCGAGGGGACGGGGCTCGAACCGCGCGCCGGGGCCTGTGCGGGCGCTTCCAGGAGGGCGTCCTTGTAGGGTGTGTTGGCGTAGACCTGCTTGGTGTAGTCGGCCAGAGTGCGTCCGTCGGGGACCGGGACAGTGGAGAGGACCCCCTTGAGCAGGGCGACGATGTAGGGGTAGCCCTTCGGGGCGACCGGGTCGATCTTCCCGTCGGGCGGCGTCCCGTTCGGCCCGGTGCCGAGGCCCTTGCCGGTGCCGACGAAGAGCCGCTTGCCGTCGCCGCTCACCGCGACCGTGGTCGGGTACTGCGCCGTGGGGATCATCCCCGTGACGCGGCTCTGGCCCGGCCGCTCGACCTCCACCTTCGCGACGGCGTTCAGGTCGGAGCAGGCGACGTACAGGTACTCGCCGTCGGGCGAGAGAGCGAGGGCGGACGGGGTGACGCCGATCGGGGCCTTCGTGGTGATGCCGAGCGCGATCTTCTCCCGGAGCGCGTTCGTCGCCGCGTCGTAGACCTCGACGCGGTCGTCGTTGCCGCAGGAGACGAACAGGCGCGCGCCGTCCTGCGAGAAAAGCAGGTCGTTCGGGTGCCGCCCGGTGCTGAGCGTCGCCCGCGTCGCCAGCGTCGCCGGGTCCAGCGCCAGCACCTTCGCGTCTCCCCAGAGCGCGGCGTACAGCGTCTTGCCGTCGGGCGAGAGGCGCAGCACGCCGGGGCGATTGCGCGTCGCCAACTTCCGAAACGTCTTTATTGCGCCCGTTCGCGCGTCCAGGGCGTAGAGCGAGTCGCCCGCCAGGTTCGCCGCGTACAGCGTCGCGCCGTCGGCGGACAGGGCGATCCCCGCCAGGTACGCGTTCTCCTCCGGCACGTCCTGCTTCGCCGGACTGCGGCCCGCGTCCTTGCCCGGGTCGGCGGGTGGGGGCGGCACCGTCGTCTTCAGGTTCGCGATCACCAGCGGGGCCTGCGGCGTCAGAGCGCCGTCCGGGGCGACGCCGAAGACCTCGATCCGGCCCGCGTTCCCGCCCGAGACGAACAGGCGCGCGCCGTCCGCGCTCCAGGCGACTCCGCCCGAGGCCTGTGCCCGCGCTACCGGCGCGGAGCGCAGCACCTTGCCGCTCGCCGTGTCCACGATGTGGACGTTGTGCGCGGCCCCCCCGCCGTTGACGACAGCGAGGTGGCGCCCACCAAAGCCGGGGCGAGGCGTCGCCGAGTGGAGCATGTCGCCGACTATCTCGTGGTTCGTGCCGACCGGCGAGATAGTCCAGCCGTTGTGCAGACGGGTCGGCGGGAACGACGTCGGGTCCGTGACTTTCACCGTCGGGCCGGGAGCCGTGTCATCGGCGGCGGCAAAGAGGGGAAGCAGGGCGAGGGGGCTGAGAGCGACGCAGGCCGCGAGGGCGACGCGCCGGGATGCGTGGGAAGACATTTGGGCCTATTGTAACCGAAGTCGGGTGGGGATTGGAAGAAGCGGCGAGGGGCGCGGTCCGATGAACCGCGCCCCCCGCCGCTTCGAGGGGGTGGAGACGACTTGCGCGGTCTTAGCGGACGAAATTCGGCCCGGTCGTCTCGGGGTACGTGTAGATGCCCATCTTGCTCTGGTACTCGGTAGTGATCTGGGCCTGGGTCTTGGCGGTACCGTTCGCCTGCAGGAAGTCCGGGTCCTTGTGCCACTTGGCGTGGCCGTCGGCGAAGACCCAGTTGCGCCCGCCCTGGTGGCGCTTGCCCTTCGGCCAGCGGCCCGTGCCGGCCGCGTTGTTGCCGTAACCGGGGCCGATGTACCAGCCCGCGAACAGATTGCCGTTCGCGCCCGTTTCGGTACCTACGTCGGTGACGTAGAAAGTCTGCGCGGGGAAGTTGATGTCCGCGAGCGGGTGCATCTTGTCGCCGTTGTAGGTGGCGTTCGTCCGCCCCTTGTCGTACGCCTGACTCAGGAAGTAGTTGCCCGCGTAGGAGAGTGGCAGGGATTCGAGCATGGCGTTCGGCGTGTTACGCATCCCCGCGAAGTATCCCGGGAGTTTCGCGATCCTGATCTGCTCCTCGAAGCAGAAGGAGCCCAGTTTGTTGAAGCCGCCGTACTCGGAGTCGCTCGGGCACTTGAAGATGTCCCAGTTTTTGATGTACGGCGCGGACGCGATCGGGAACGACCCTACGCCGCTGTAGTAGTCGTCGGAGACGGTGTGGACGCCGCTGCCGTTCGGCGTGGGGTTGCTACAGGGCCCGTTCCAGCCGGTCTCGGGCAGCGTTTCGTCGTAGTCGCCCGCGTACATCATGGCGGCGAGGCCGATCTGCTTCATGTTCGAGAGGCAGGAGGCCGAGCGCGCCTTCTCGCGGGCCTGCGCGAACACGGGGAACAGGATCGCCGCCAGGATCGCGATGATCGCGATGACGACGAGCAACTCGATCAGCGTAAATGCGGCGCATTTACCCGGCACGAAATCTCGCTTTCGCATAGCATTTCTCCTCCAGGTACACCGAAAGTGATTGATTATACTATAGGTTCTCTATAGAAGGTCATGGTTAAGAGAGCATTAAGTTTTGCTCCTGCCGGACTAATCGGGTCGCTCTGCCCGCTTCATGGAGGGCAGGGGTAGGGGAGGCGCGCGCCGAACCTGTCCCCGGTGTCGGCTGCTCGCTGCTGGCGACAGCGGCCCCGGAGAGGAGCGTAGGAGATGGCAAGCGAGGACGCAAAGAACGACGCCGTGGGGTCGGGGGACGAACCCCTGCCCGTGCGGGCGGTGACGCTGTTCACGTCGGGCGTGGCCTACACGCTGCGCGAGGGGGAGGTGGAGGGGGGCGAGGCGAGCGTCGCGCTCACCTTCCGCACCGCGCAGGTCAACGACCTGCTCAAGTCGCTCGTCCTCCTGGACGACGGCGGGTCGGTACGCCCGGCGAGCTACCCGTCGCGCGACCCTATCGGGCGTGCGCTCCAGTCGTTCGCCGTGGACGTCACCCAGAACCGCAGCCGCGCGGAGATGCTGCGCTCGCTGCGCGGGACCCCGGTGCGCGTCGAGACGGTGGCGTCGGAAGTGCTGGAGGGGGCGGTCGTCGGCGTCGAGGAGCGGCAGGAGGGGATCGCCGACGGGCGCTACGTCACGGTGGAGACGCTGACGCTGCTGACCGGCGACGGCCTGACCGCCGTGGACCTGCCGCGCGTGCGCCTCCTGCGCCTGCTCGACCCGCGCCTCGACCGGGAGCTGCGCGACGCGCTGGCCGTGCTGGCGACCGGCTCGGACGACGCCCGCCGCACCGTGACCCTGGGCTTCGAGGGGGAGAACCGGCGGTCGGTGCGCGTCGGGTACGTCACCGAGGCCCCGCTCTGGAAAGTCTCCTACCGCCTCGTGCTGGGGGAAGAAGCCGAGGGCGACGCCGCGGGGAAGGCGTACCTCCAGGGCTGGGCGCTGGTGGAGAACACGAGCGACGACGACTGGAACGGCATCGCGCTTTCGCTGGTGTCGGGCCGCCCGATCTCCTTCATCCAGGACCTCTACCAGCCGCTGTACGTCCCCCGGCCCGTGGTCGAGCCGGACGTCATCGCCTCGCCCTTCCCGCAGACCCACGGCGGCGACCTTGCCGCGGCGCAGCCGCCTCCTGCCGGCGCGATGCCCTCCGCGCCGCCCGCCTACGCAGCGATGGCGGAAGAGGCCCTCATGCTCCGCAGTGCCGCTGCGATGCCGCGTGCCACCCTGGAGAAGGGTTTTGCCTATTCCTCCGAGATGCGGGATTCGGTAGAGTCGCAGGCGGAGGGGGAGTCGGTCGGGGAACTCTTCGCGTATCACATCGACACCCCGGTGACGCTCGCCCGGCAGCAGGCCGCGATGATCCCCATCCTCTCCGACGACGTGGAGGGCGAAAAGCTGAGTCTGTTCAATGCGGACGAAGACCCCCGCTTTCCCATGAACGCCGTGCGGCTGAACAACAGCACCGCCCTGCACCTGAAGGGCGGGCCGGTGACCCTCTTCGACGGCGGTCTGTACGCGGGCGACGCCCGCATGGAGGACGTGCCGCCCGGCGACGCGCGCCTCATCACCTACGCCGTGGACCTGACGGTAGAAGGCGAGCGGCAGGTGAAGACGCCGGACGCGATGCAGGTGGTATCCCTGTCGCTGCGGGGCGGCGCGCTGCAGATCAAGCGCCTGCGCCGCAGACAGACGGAATACACCCTCAAGAGCAAGGCGCAGAAGCCGCGCCTCGTCTACGTCGAGCACGCGGTCGCCCCCGACTGGACGCTCGTGGAACCGGAGGCCCCGGCCGAACGCTCGGCGCAGCACTACCGGTTTGCCGTCCGCCTCGCGCCCGGCGAGACCAGGACGCTCGCCGTCACCACGGAGCAGCCCGTCGCGGAGAGCGTCGCCCTGTTCGACGGGAGTTTCAACCTGCTCCTGCACCACAACACCTCGGGGCTCGTCCCCGCGGCGCTCAAGGAGGCGGTCGCGGCGACGCTTGAACTCCGGAGGCGGATTCAGGAACTAAGGGAGCAGGAGCAGGCGCGCGGGACGGAAGGGAAGGCGATCCACGAGGAGCAGGGGCGCATCCGGCAGAACATGGCCGCGCTCGACAAGGACTCCGCCCTCTACCGCCGCTACGTCACCGAACTGGACAGCCAGGAGACCCGCCTCAAGACCCTGCGCGACGAGGCCGAGACCCTGCGCGACCAGGCCCGGGACGCCGAACGGGAACTGCGCGCCTACATCGACTCCCTGGAGATAGACGGATGAAAAATCGCCCCCTCCCGCTCGCCGCCCTCCTTGCGGGCCTGACCCTTCCCGCTTTCGCGCAGATGCCGAAGGAGGAGCCGACGTCGCCTCTGCCCGTGCGGGCGGTGACGCTCTTCTCGTCGGGCGTGTCCTACACGCTGCGCGAGGGCGAGGTGAACGGCGACGCGACGGTGCCGCTCCTGTTCCGCACCGCGCAGGTCAACGACATCCTCAAGTCGCTGGTGCTGCTCGACGCCAAGGGGACCGTCCAGCCCGCCATCTACGGCACGCGCGACCCGATCGGGCGCACGCTCGGGTCGTTCGCGGTGGACGTGACCGAGCCGACCAGCCGCGCGGACCTGCTCAACCGCCTGCGCGGCGTGCCGGTGACGGTGCAGGCGGGGGGCAAGACGATCGAGGGACGCATCGTCGGCGTCGAAAGCAAGCCGCAGACGACCGGCGAGACCACGACCACGGTCGAGGTGCTGACAGTGCTGGGCGAGGGCGGCCTGCGCTCCGTCCCGCTGGACACGGTCGATTCGATCCGCATCCGCGACGAGCGCATCAACCGCGAGTTCAACGACGCCCTCTCGCTGCTCGCCTCCGGCTCGGACGACAAGCGGCGCTCCGTCACCCTGCGCTTCGAGGGCGAGGGGCGGCGCACCGTGCGCGTCGGGTACGTCACCGAGGCCCCCCTCTGGAAGATCAGCTACCGGCTGGTGATGGAGGAGGGCAAGCCGTACCTCCAGGGGTGGGCGTTGGTGGAGAACACCAGCGACGACGACTGGAAGGACGTCCGCCTGTCGCTGGTGTCGGGTCGCCCGGTCTCGTTCATCCAGGACCTGTACCAGCCGCTCTACCTGCCGCGCCCGGTCGTCCCGCCGGACGTCATCGCCTCGCCCTTCCCGCAGCTCGCCGAGGGCGCGGTCGAGGAGGCTAATAAGCCCGCGGACGCCGCGGCGGTAGCGGAGGAGGTGGCGCGCGCCAAATCGCGTGCGCCCGGCGGCGCGCCCGCGCCCGCCGGCACTGGCACCGGGACGGGCTCCCCGACGTCGCCGGTGCCGTCGCCGACGGCGCACCCGCAGG